>JAYRLX010000062.1:4425-12881 GCA_041905125.1 Caulobacter sp.
AAGAAGGACGGCTGGTACTATCTGGTCGCCGCCGAGGGCGGCACGGCCGAGGGCCACAGCCAGGTGGTGCTGCGGTCGAAGGCCGTCACCGGGCCCTATGTGCCTTACGAGAAGAACCCGATCCTGACCCAGCGCGGCCTGCCCAAGGACCGCCCGCTGCCGATCACCTCGGCCGGTCACGCCGACATCGTCGACACGCCGGACGGCAAGTGGTGGGCGACCTTCCTGGCCGTGCGGCCCTATGGCGACGACCTCTACAACACCGGCCGCGAAACCTTCCTCTTGCCGGTCGAGTGGAAGGACGGCTGGCCGGTGATCCTGGAGAACGGCAAGACCATCCCCTACGTCGCCGACGCGCCGAAGCTGCCCGCCACGCCCGCCCCGCCGACCTCGGGCCCGTTCAAGGTCGCCGAAAGCTTCGCGGGCCCCGACCTGCCCAAGAGCTGGATGACCATGCGCATCCCGACCTCGCGCTGGTGGTCGGTGAAGGGCGGCACGCTGAACGTCGAGGCGCGCAAGGACAGGCTGGGCGGCCACGAGCAGCCCTCGATCTGGGCGCGCCGCCAGCAGCACATGAACGCCACGGTCTCGACGACCGTGCGCTTCGCGCCCAAGGCCGATGGCGACAAGGCGGGCCTGGTGGCCCTGCAGAACGACGACTTCTACTGGTTCGTGGGCCTGGTCCGCGACGGCGGCAAGACCCTGGTGCGGGTCGAGAAGCGGACCGGCAAGGACGATCCGGTGGATGGCGTCGTTGTGGCGGAAAGGCCGGTTTCCCTCAAATCCGGCCAACCGCTGAACCTGAAGATCTCGGCCAAGGCCGGGGCGCTGGACTTCGCCTACGGCACGGCGCCTGGGAAGTGGCAGGTGCTGAAGGCGGGGGCGGATGGGACCTCCCTCAGCACCAAGGTCGCCGGCGGCTTCGTCGGGACCATGCTGGGGGTGTATGCGCACGGGGCGGAGCAGTAGATCCCTCTCTCTTTGAGAGAGGGAGGGGCCCATCGCGTAGCGATGGGAGGGTGAGAGGTAAAATCGGAGGCCGCAGAAACTCCGCCGCTCGTCCTTCGTCCGTCGCCAGAGAGGTGCTGAAGGCCTTACGAAGTGGGTCCGACTGGAAGGGTGAACCTCTCACCCTCCCACCGCCTTCGGCGGCGGGCCCCTCCCTCTCTCTCTGAGAGAGGGATCAGGTAGCCACCCCCAAAATTTCGCCGCGATGTTGCGGTGAACCCCGCTAGGGTGTCGTTTCAGACACCGTCCATGAGTCCCGAAAGACCCTTGATGCGCCTTCTCGCTCCCCTGGTCCTCGCCGCCGCCCTGACGGCCGGCGCCGCCCACGCCCAGCAACCCTCGCCGCCGCCGCAGCTGAACGCCGCCCCTTCGGCCAACGCTCAGGCCGCCAAGGCCTTCCTGGCGACGAACGCCAAGGCGCCCGGCGTCGTCACCCTGCCGTCGGGCCTGCAGTACAAGGTCGTGACCAGCGGCCCCAAGGACGGCCCCTCGCCGAAGCTGGGCGACATCATCAAGGTCAATTACGAGGGCAAGCTGCTGACCGGGCAGGTGTTCGACTCAAGCTTCGCGCGCGGCCGCGCGGCGATCATGCCCGCCGACGGCCTGATCCAGGGCTGGCTGGAAGCCCTGCCCAAGATGAAGGTCGGCGACGAATGGACCCTCTATATCCCGCCGGAGCTGGGCTACGGCTCGCGCGACATGGGCGAGATCCCGCCCGACAGCGTGCTGATCTTCCGCCTGAAGCTGGAAGGCATGCTGGCGGTCGATTGACGAAGGCTCCCTTCCCCCTTTGATGGGGGAAGGGCGGGGATGGGGGTGACGCGGCGGTTCCGTTTGCAAGGCGCTGCTCACCCCCACCCAACCCTCCCCATCAAGGGGGAGGGCCTTGCCTCGGGAGCCTGTGGCTAAAAGCCGCGTTTTACGCTTCGCTATCCCTAGCGGCGTAGGGCGGTCAGATGGCGAGACCTGGTTCCTCTCACCGCCGGACGCTCAACCGGCCCATGCGGCTGATCCACGGATTGGTCGTGGCGGCGGCTGTCCTGGTGATCGTTTCGTTCGTCGGCGGCCTGGCCCTGATGATCGTCACGACCCGGACGCTGGACCGCATCGAGGTCCAGGACGAGATCACCCTGGCTAGTCGATCGATCGCCCGCGACCTCGAAGGGATGCGACGCGAGCTGACCTCGGCGACTTTGTGGGACAGCGCCTACCGCGCCATGGGCGCCAAGATCGACCTCGCCTGGGCCGACACGGACTTCGCGGGCTACTACAAGGGTCAGTTCAGCCACGACCTGACGTTCGTGATGCGGTCGGGCGCGGTGGTCTACGCTTCCAAGGACGGCGTCAGGGCGTCCGAACAGGCCCTCGGAAATCTTCCCGCCCTGGCGAAGCCGATCGTCGGCGAGATCGCGGACGACGCCCGCCGCGCCCTGGCGGCCGGGCGACGGGGCGCCGGCGCCGAGGTGGCGCGAACCGGACTGATGCGGAGCGACGGGGGGCTCTACCTCGTCGCCTTGGCCTCGGTCACGCCCGAGAGCAAGGCCGCGGCGGAGGCTTATCGCGGACCGCCGGCGGTGGTCGTCACCGCGCGCCGGGTCGACGCGGTTTTCCTTCGGGACTTCTCGGACGCCTATGGCCTGGACGGGCTGGAGCTGCGCGACGCGCCGCTGGGCCATAAGCCCTACGCCCCGCTGTCGGACATCAATGGCCGTCCGGTCGGCGTGCTGTCCTGGGACGCCAAAAATCCGGGGCTGTCGCTGCTCAAGACCCTGGCGCCTTGGCTGACGGTCGGGTTCGTGGTCATGGGCGTCGCCGCCATCCTGCTGTTTCGCCGCGTCGCCGAGGCCCTGGTCCAGTTGCGCGACGGCCGCCGTGAGCTGATCGCCGCCAAGACCGAGGCCGAGGCCGCCAACGCCGCCAAGACCCTGTTCCTGGCCAATATGAGCCACGAGATCCGCACGCCCCTGAACGGCGTCCTGGGCATGGCCCAGGTGATGGCCGCCGACACGCTGACCGAGCCCCAGGCCCGCCGCCTGCGCATCCTCGAGGAGTCCGGGCGCGCCCTGCTGGCGCTGCTGAACGACATCCTCGACATCGCCCGGCTGGAGAGCCACGCCGTGCGCCTGCGGTCCGACGTCTTCGACCTGCTCCCGATGGTCGAGGCCGCCTGCCTGGCCTTCTCCGGCGCGGCGGCGGTCAAGGGCCTGTCGCTGACGGTCGATGTCGCGCCCGATGTCGGGGGACGCTGGCGGGGCGACGCGATGCGGCTGCGCCAGGTGCTGGGCAACCTGGTCGCCAACGCGATCAAGTTCACCGACCGCGGCGGCGTCACCGTCCGCGTCCGCCCCTCGACGCAAGGCCTGCGGTTCGAGGTCGAGGACACCGGCCCCGGCGTTCCCGCCGAATACCTGCCCGACCTGTTCAGGAGCTTTTCCCAGGTCGACGAGTCGCCGACGCGGCCTCACGACGGGGCGGGGCTGGGACTGTCGATCTGCCGAGAGCTGGTGCAGCTGATGGGCGGAACGATCGACGTCCACACGGCGCTGGGGCAGGGCTCCAGCTTCCACTTCGTCGTCCCCCTGGAGCGCGTCGCCGACGAGCGCCCGAGCCTGCGCGTGGTCAGATAGGGCGCTGCACAGTTCGCGCGCAACCAGGCCGTCCTTGTGCCGATAAATTCGCAGCCTTGGCCGCATCGGCCGGCCGGGCCGCCGTGAAGCCTCGCCGCCGGCCCATCCGCTGATAGCCCTTTCATCCGCACGCCGAAGTCGGCGGCGCGTGAGGGGAAGGGCTTTCATGGACTCGGGTGTCAGGGCGCCGACGCGGCGCCAGCTTCTGTCCGCCATCGCCAAGGTCGGCGGCACGGCGGCGCTCTATCAGGCGATGACCACGCTGGGCCACGCGGCCGAGACCCAGTTCCATGGCCCGCCGAACCTGCAGGGCGCGCGGCCGGGCGCCAGCGTCATCGTGCTGGGCGCGGGCCTAGCCGGCATGCTGGCCGCCTACGAGCTGCGCAAGGCCGGCTACAAGGTCCAGATCCTGGAATTCCAGAACCGCGCCGGCGGCCGCAACTGGTCGCTGCGGGGCGGCGACACCTACACCGAGCTGGGCGGCGCGACGCAGAAGGTCGCCTTCTCGCCCGGCAACTACCTGAACCCCGGTCCGTGGCGGATCCCGCATCACCACCGGACGCTGCTGCACTACTGCAAGCAGTTCGGCGTGGCCCTGGAGCCGTTCATCCAGTTCAACCACTCCGGCTGGATCCACTCGTCGCAAGCCTTCGGCGGCAAGCCGGTGCGCTTCAACGCCGCCGCGGCCGACTTCGAGGGCAACATCGCCGAGCTGCTGGCCAAGTCGGTCAACGCCAAGGCCCTCGATGACACCGTCACGCAAGAGGACCGGGACCGCCTGCTGGAGGCGACGAAGGGCTGGGGCCTGCTGGACAACAACTACAAATATTCGCCCAGCCTGAAGGCCTCGGGGCATCGCGGCTACGAGCGGCCGCCCGGCGGCGGGGTCAACGGCGCGCCGATCGCGTCCAAGGACCTCTACAGCCTGCACGACGTGCTGGACCCGCAGGTCTGGACCTCGATCGGCTTCTTCATGAACCACGAGATGCAGACCACCATGTTCCAGCCCGTGGGCGGCATGGACATGATCGGCAAGGGCTTCGCCAAGCAGGTGGAGGGCCTGATCACCTACAACGCCAAGGTCAGCAAGATCGCCCAGGACGACAAGGGCGTGACCGTCAGCTGGACAGACACCGTCACCGGCAAGGCGACCGACGCCAAGGCCGACTGGTGCGTCTGTACGATCCCGCTGGGCGTGCTGGGCCAGATGGACTTGGCAGTCACCGACGAGATGATGGCCGCGATTAAGGCGGTGCCCTATTCGGGCCAGGTCAAGATCGGCCTCGAGATGAAGCGCCGCTTCTGGGAAGAGGACGACTACATCTACGGCGGCCACAGCTTCACCGACCAGGAGATCGCCCTGATCTCCTATCCGAACAACAACATGTTCAAGGACGGGCCGGCGGTGCTGCTCGGCGCCTTCGCCCGCGAGCTGGGCGCCTATCGCCTGGCCGGCATGACCCCCGAGCAGCGGATCGAGGTCGCGCTGGCCCAGGGCTCGGTGATCCACCCGGAAAGCTACCGCAAGGAGTTCCTGTCGGGCGCCTCGGTGGCCTGGAGCCGCGTGCCCTGGTCGCTGGGCTGCTGCGCCCGCTGGAACGAGGACACCCGCAAGCAGCACTATCAGACCCTGGTCGGCATGGACCGTCGGATCGTGCTGGCCGGCGAGCACGCCTCCTATGTCGGCTGCTGGATGGAAGGGGCGCTGCTCTCGTCCATCGACGCCATCACCCGTCTGCACAAGCGCGCGCTGGAGGCCTGAGAATGAAGACGATCGTTCTGACGGCGGCCCTTCTCGCCGCGTTTCCGGCGATGGCCCAGACCGCGTCCGGCGGCGGCGATACGGGCGGCGGCATCGTCCGCGCGCCCAAGCCCGTGACCGGCGAGCAGGTCTATGTCCAGGTCTGCCAGGCCTGCCACATGGCCGACGCGAAAGGCGGCAGCGGGGCGGGGACCATTCCGGCCTTGGCCTCGAACCCGAAGCTGGCCGGGGCGGCCTATCCGATCATGATCGTGACCGGCGGAAAGGGCGCCATGCCGGGGTTCGTCGGGACCTTGAGCAACGCCCAGATGGCCGAGGCGATCACCTATGTCCGCACGCATTTCGGCAACAGCTACGCCAAGCCGGTGACGGAAGCGGAGGTGGCGAAGATGGCCAAGCCGGCGAGCGCTGGGGGGCATTGAAGCTGACCTTCTTCCCCCTCTGGGGGAGGAGCGCCGCAGGCGCGGAGGGGGCAAGTATGAGCGAAATCACCCTACTTGCCCCCACCTGACCGCGCGATGCGCGGTCGTCCGCCCCCGGAGGGGGCGGAAGGAGAAACTCACCCCTCCACGATCGGGGCGATCTGCTCCATCAGCTGGCGGGTGCCGTCCTCGCGGCCTTCGGGGCTGTAGTAGCCGTCCAGGAACACCCCGACCTCGGTGATCACCAGGCGGGTCTTGGCGCCCTCGGGCCGCATCTCGAGCGTCGCGACCGACACCGAGGCCAGGTTCTCGCCGTGGTGCATCCAGTAGGTGTAGACGATCCGCTCGTTTGGCACGATGTCGTGGTAGCGGCTGCGGAAGTGGTGCGGCGGCTCGCCCGGCGGACGGCTGACGGCGTAGTCCTCGCCGCCGACGCGGAAGTCCATGCCGCTTTCCGGCGGGCCCCATTCCTCGGGACCATGGAACCACTGGGCCTTCTTCTCCGGATCGGCGAAGGCGGCGAACACCCGGGCGGGCGAGGCGGCGTAAACCCGCTCGACGATGAAGGTGGCGTGGATGGCGTTTCGCTGGGTCATTGGGTTTCCTCGTCCTCTTCGGCGGCCAGGAACGCGCCCAGCCGGTCGAGGCGCTGCTCCCACTGGGTGCGCCTCTGGTTGATCCACTGTTCGGCCAGGGACAGCGCCTCGGGACGGATCTGGCAGGTGCGCACCCGGCCGACCTTTTCCGACGCCACGATCCCCCCCGCCTCCAGCATCGCCAGGTGCTGCATGACCGCCGGCAGCGACATGTCCAGCGGCCGGGCCAGCTCGCTCACCGAGGCGGGACCCCGGCTGAGCCGCTCGACCATGCTCCGCCGCGCGGGGTCCGCGAGGGCCTGGAACATCAGGTCGAGCGAGGGAGGATGGTTAGGCATGAGGTTAAGTATCGAGGGGTGGGTTGATAGTCAAGTGATTGCTTAAGTGTTTGGGGTAAAAAGGATGCTCCCCCGCGATGCGGGGGAGCTGTCGCGGAGCGACTGAGGGGGCAAGTGCTGAGAAGGCCGAGCTAGCCCCCTCCGGCCCTCTGGGCCACCTCCCCCGCATCGCGGGGGAGGATCTGAACCCGTTCTCAGCCCACCTTCACCTTGCCATCCACCCGCCGGGCGATGCCCAGCGGGTTGTCGGTCTTCAGCTCGGCCGGCAGCAGGGCTTCCGGCAGGTTCTGGTAGCTGACCGGGCGCAGGAAGCGGGCGATGGCCAGGGTGCCGACCGAGGTCGTGCGGCCGTCGCTGGTGGCCGGGAACGGGCCGCCGTGGACCATGGCCGGCGCCACCTCGACGCCGGTGCCGAAGCCGTTCACGAGGATGCGGCCGGCCTTCAGCTCCAGGGTCGGCAGCAAGGCGGCGGCGATGCCGTGGTCGGCCTCGTCCATGTGGATGGCGATGGTCAGCTGGCCTTCGACGGCGGCGACCACCTTCTCCAGCTCGGCCTGGTCGGCGGCGCGGACCACAACCGAGGCGGCGCCGAACACTTCCTCGTGCAGGTGCGGATTGGCCAGGAAGTCCTTGGCCGCGACGCTGAACAGGGCCGCGCGGCCGGTGTGGCTGCCGTCGGGACCGGGGACGCCGCGGGCGACGGTGGTCACTTCCTTGGCTTCGCTCAGGGCCGCGACGCCGTGGGCGAAGGCCTTGCAGATGCCGGGGGTCAGCATGACCGAGGCCGGAGCGGCCTCGACCGCCTTGCCGGCGGCTTCGACGAAGGCGTCCAGCTCAGGACCCTCGATCGCCAGGATCAGGCCGGGATTGGTGCAGAACTGGCCCGCGCCCAGGGTCAGGGCGGCCACGAAGTCCGGGGCGATCGCGGCCCCACGCGCCTTGAGGGCGGCGGGCAGCATGATCACCGGATTGATGCTGCTCATCTCGGCGTAGAACGGGATCGGCTCGGGACGACCCTGGGCGATGGCCAGCAGGGCCAGGCCCCCGCGACGCGAGCCGGTGAAGCCGGCGGCCTTGACGCGCGGATCGGCGACCAGCGCCTGGCTGACCTCATAGCCGCTGTCGTGGATCATCGAGAACACGCCCGGGTGCAGGCCGCAGGCGGCGACGGCCGCCTGGATGGCGCGGCCGACCAGCTCCGAGGCGCCGGGGTGGGCCGGGTGGGCCTTGACGATGACCGGGCAGCCGGCCGCCAGGGCCGAGGCGGTGTCGCCGCCCGCCACCGAGAAGGCCAGCGGGAAGTTGCTGGCGCCGAACACCGCCACGGGACCCAGCGGCACGTTGCGCAGGCGCAGGTCCGGACGCGGCAGCGGCTTGCGGTCCGGCTGGGCCGGGTCGATGCGGGCTTCCAGGAAGCCGCCGTCGCGCAGCACGCCGGCGAACAGGCGCAGTTGGCCGACCGTGCGGCCGCGCTCGCCTTCCAGGCGGGGACGCGGCAGGCCGGTCTCGGCCATGGTGCGGACGATCAGGTCATCGCCGATCGCCTCGATGTGCTCGGCGATCGACTCCAGGAAGGTCGCGCGGGTCTCGTAGGGCAGGGCGCGATAGCTGGCGAAGGCCTCATGCGCCAGGGCCGCGGCCGCATCGACATCGGCCTTGGTCGCGCCGCCGAACGCCGGCTCCAGGGTCTCGCCGGTCGCCGG
>JAYRLX010000516.1:0-2293 GCA_041905125.1 Caulobacter sp.
GGAAGGTGCCAGCGAGGGCGGCGGTGGTCAGGGCGCGACGGGTCAGCAAGGTCATGGCGCGCGATTTAGCGCGCGGATGTGACGGTTTGGCTAGGGGTAAGCGCCCCCTCCGTCACGGCGCGTATTCGCGCCGCGCCACCTCCCCCGCGATGCGGGTGAGGAGGGAGCGCTACCATCCTCCCCCGAGCAACGGGGGAGGTGGCGGCGAAGCCGACGGAGGGGGCGCTTAGCAGCCCTGATTAAGCCGCGCGCAGGCGCTCCAGGATCTGCGGGTGCAGGTCCTGGTTCGAGGCCAGCAGCGACTTGCCCGACACCAGGTCGAGGTCGCTCTCGTCGATCGTGGTGATCTTGCCGCCCGACTCTTGGATCATCAGGATGCCCGCCGCGACGTCCCACGGGTTGAGATTGCGCTCCCAGTAGGCGTCGAAGCGGCCGGCGGCGACCCAGGCGAGGTCCAGGGCGGCCGAGCCGAAGCGACGCACGCCGGCGACCTTCTGGCTAACCTGGTGCAGCTCCTTCAGGAACTGGGCGTGGCCCGGCTTGCCAGCGAAGGGCACGCCCGTGGCCAGGACGCTTTCGTCCAGGTGACGACGGGCGGCGACGCGCAGGCGCTTCTCGGCGCCGAGGAAGGCGCCCTTGCCCTTTTCGACCCAGAAGAGGTCGTTGGTGATCGGGTTGTAGGTCACGCCGGCGACGATGCCTTCGCCCTCGCGTTGCAGGGCGATGTTGACCGCGAAGTGCGGGATGGCGTGCAGGAAGTTGGTGGTGCCGTCCAGCGGGTCGACGATCCAGGTGTGGGTCTTGTCGGTGCCTTCGATCATGCCGCGCTCTTCGCCGAGGAAGCCGTAGCCCGGGCGAGCCTTGGTCAGGATCTCGAACAGGGTCTGTTCGGCTTTCAGGTCGGCGTTGGAGACGAAGTCGGCCGCGCCCTTCTTGGAGACCTGCAGTTCGGTGACTTCGCCGAAGTCGCGGGCCAGGCCCCGGGCGGCCTTCCGGGCCGCGTCGATCATGACGTTCAGGAGGGCGGAAGGCGTGGGCACGGGCGGCTATCCTCAATGAAGCCGTCGACGCCCGCCGGAAAGTCCGGCGGCGGAGCGGTAGGTCGACGGTGTGAAAGAACGGGCGCGGAACCTAGTCGTCCACAGGCGCGAAGGCAAGGCGCGCCGAATCCGACAGGCTTAACGGGGCGCCCGCTCCATCATTGGAAGCTTTTAGGGCAATTCCACCTTCGGCAGGGTGTCCTTGGTCTCGCACAGCAGCTTGCCGGACTTGCCGACCGCGCCGGAGATGTCCTCGATCTTGGCTTCCTTGCGCCAGCCCTTGGGCAGGCCCTTGGTCCCGTCGAAGTCCATGCCCAGGTCCATCCACTTGTCGGCCGCGCAGTCCAGGGCGAACAGCAGGATCGGGCCCTTGGAGGCGGGCCAGTTCTTATAGGGGCCGTTGGCCTTGCCTTCGGCGATGCGAGTGACGATCAGTCCGGTGGACTGGTCCACGCGGGAGAAGTCCGCGTCGTAATAGGTCTTGGTTTCGCCTGGCGCCAGTTTCCAGGTCTCGGCGGCGGCGGCCGTCGAGACGGCCAGGACCGGTAAGCTAAGCAAACACACTACGAGCCGCTTCATGTCGAGCGCCCTCCCCAGGTTTTGTTCGCTGGAGAGGACGCTAGGCCTGTGTGCGGCGCGTCACAAGGCGCCGCACGACCTGACGTTTACTTACGGGCGGCGAGGCCTTCGGCGATGGCGGCGTTCAGCGCGGCCACGGCGGCGGCGGGGCCTTGCGGATAGGCCCAGACACCGGCCGAGACGGCCAGGAAGTCCGCGCCCGCCGTGGCCAGGCCGGCGGCGTTGGCGGCGGTGATTCCGCCGATGGCGACGCACGGGGTCTCCATGGTTTCCTGCCAGATGGTCAGGATCTCGGGATCGGCGGTGGTCGGGGCGTCCTTCGTCGTGGTCGGGAAGAAGGCCCCGAAGGCGACATAGTCCGCGCCGGCCTCCGAGGCTTCCATGGCCAGGTGGCGGCTGTCGTGGCAGGTGACGCCGATCATCCGCTGGCCCATCAGCTTGCGGGCCTCCTTGTAGGGCATGTCCGACTGGCCGATGTGGACGCCGTCGACGGCCAGGCGCGCGGCCAGGTCGGGGCGGTCGTTCAGGATTACGGCCACGTCGCGCGCCTGGGCGATCGGAGCCAGCACGTCGACGGCCGCGGCGACCACGTGGTCCGGCGCGTCCTTCAGCCGGATCTGCAGCGCGGCGACGGCCCCGCCGTCCACGGCCGGCCCCACGGTCCGGCCCAACGC
>JAYRLX010000517.1:0-2260 GCA_041905125.1 Caulobacter sp.
CTGGCCGGCTATCTCGGCCGTACGCCGGCCGAGCTTCGCGCCGCCTTCGACCGCGCGGGACTTTCCTGCACCAGCGCCCACGTCCAGCCCAAAGGCGCTGGCG
This sequence comes from Caulobacter sp., assembly GCA_041905125.1. GTDB lineage: Bacteria > Pseudomonadota > Alphaproteobacteria > Caulobacterales > Caulobacteraceae > Caulobacter. The sequence goes on from JAYRLX010000517.1 coordinate 104, forward strand.
CCACCTTCAGCGGCGACCTCGCCAAGCTGGCCGACGACCTGCACGTAATCGGCGTGAAGACCGCGATCATGCCGATCCTCTACATCCCCGACCGCTTCACCGGCGCGGATCTCCGTCAAGCTGGGACGCAGATGACCGCCGACGACTGGAAGTGGAACGCCGACTTCATGAACGAAAAGGCGGTCGTCCTGAAGAAGGCCGGCATCGCCACGGGCTATCACAATCACAATTTCGAGCTCGCCCCGCTCAAGAACGCCAAGGGGGGCGACACCACCGGCATGGACATCCTGCTGAAGGGCACGGACCCAAGCCTGGTCTCGTACGAGATGGAAGCGGGCTGGGTCACGGCCGCTGGCCACGACCCCTTCGCCATGCTGAAGGCGCATCCTCGCCGCTTCACCCACATGCACGTCAAGGACATCAAGCCGAGCACGAAGCCCAACTTCGAGCTGCGCCAGGATCCGACCGAGGTCGGTTCGGGCATGATCAATTGGCCCAAGCTCCTGCCGGCCGCCTATGAGGCCGGCGTGCGCGGGTTCTTCTATGAGCAGGAGCCGCCGTTCCCGGGCCCTCGCCTGGAGTCGGCCAAGATCAGCTTCGACTATCTGGCCAAGGTGGTCGCCTGATGAGCCTGCGGATGGCCATGGTCGGCGGCGGCCCCGGCTCGTTCATCGGTCCTGTGCACCGCATGGCCGCCGAGCTTGATGGGCGCATCCGCCTCGTCGCCGGCGTGTTCAGCCGCGATCCCGCCAAGAACGCCCAGGCCGCCGCGGCCTGGGGTGTCGCGCCGGACCGGGTCTATCCGGACCACCACGCGATGATCGCCGCCGAAAGCGCCCGCGCCGATGGCGTCCAGCTGGTGTCGGTCGTGACGCCCAACCATCTGCACTTCGACGTCTCGGCCGCCGCCCTTCAAGGCGGGCTGAACGTGATCAGCGACAAGCCGGCCACCCTGAACCTGGCGGAAGCGAAGGAACTAGCCGCGATCGTCGCCGCGTCGGGCAAGCGCTACGGCCTGACCTACACCTACACCGGCTATCCGATGGTGCGCGAGGCGCGCGAGATCGTCGCGCGCGGCGACCTCGGCGCGGTGCGCAAGGTGGTCGTTGAATACTCACAAGGCTGGCTGTCCAAGCCGCTGGAGCGCGAGGCCGACAACAAACAGGCCAGCTGGCGGGCCGACCCGAAGCAGTCCGGCGTTGGCGGCTGCATCGGCGATATCGGCGTCCACGCGTTCAACATCGCCGAATTCGTGACCGGTCATCGGGTCGAGCGCCTCAGCGCCGATGTCGCCACCGTGGTGCCGGGCCGTCCGCTGGACGACGACTGCAACGTGCTGCTGCGCTTCGCCGGCGGCGCGCGCGGCGTGTTGATCGCCTCGCAGATCAGCGCCGGCGCCCGCAACGGCCTGAAGCTCTGTGTCTATGGCGAAAAGGGCGGCCTGACCTGGTCGCACGAGGACCCGAACGTCCTGACGCTGGACTGGCTGGATGGCCCGAGCCAGGTCTTGCACGCGGGCTCAGGCTACCTCAGCGCCGCGGCTCGTTCGGTCACCCGTCTGCCAACCGGCCATCCCGAAGGTTTCATCGAGGCCTTCGCCAACATCTACCGCGACTTCGCCGACGCCATCGAGGGCGGGCAGGGCGGCGCTCTGGTCCCCGACATCGCGGAGGGCTTGCGCGGCATGGCCTTCGTCGAGCGGGCCGTTGCGGCCAGCCGCGAGGGCGCCGGATGGGTGACGCTGGAAGGAGACGCGTGATGAAGACGCTCAAGGGCCCCGGCATCTTCCTGGCCCAGTTCATTGGCGACAAGCCGCCGTTCGACAAGCTGGAGACCATGGCCAAGTGGGTCGCGGATCTCGGCTATGTCGGCGTGCAGATGCCGACCGGCGGGGCGGACTCGTTCTTCGACCTCGCGCGCGCCGCCGAGAGCCAATCCTACTGCGACGACATAGCCGGCCTGCTGGCCGATCATGGCCTGCAGATCACCGAGCTCTCGACCCACCTGCAGGGTCAGCTGGTCGCCGTGCATCCCGCCTATGACGAGCTGTTCGACGGCTTCGCGCCGCCCGAGCTGCGCGGCAAGCCCAAGGAACGCCAGGAATGGGCGGTCGGCCAGGTCAAGGCCGCCGCCGTCGCCAGCCGACGCCTCGGCCTG
>JAYRLX010000518.1:0-2257 GCA_041905125.1 Caulobacter sp.
CGAAAGCGGCATGGCCGAAACGGTCGTAGGCCGCGCGCTTCTGCTCGTCAGACAGGACCTGATAGGCCTCGTTAACTTCCTTGAACCTGTGCTCGGCGTCGACGTCGCCGGGATTGCGGTCGGGATGCAATTGCATCGCCTGTTTGCGGAAGGCGCTCTTGAGGTCGCTTTCGGTGCAGGTGCGGGAAACGCCGAGAACTTCATAAAAGCAGCGTTTGGCCATCGATGACGCCATCCGGTTTTGTCATTCGGTGAAGGGAAGTCGCCTCACGAGCTAGACGTTACAGCCTGTCGACGCAACCGTTTTTTGCCCGGAGGAAACGCATCCGCAGCGCGGCCGGGGCGCTGGCGCCCCGGCCTCTTGGCAGTTCCTGAAGGGTCGATCCCGCGCGGATCAGGCGCCCTTCTTGTCGTCCTTGACTTCCTTGAAGTCGGCGTCGATCACGTCCTCGTTGGCCCCTTGGGCCCCCGCAGCGCCGGCGGCGGCGGAAGCCTGTTCGGCCTTGTACATGGCCTCGCCGAGCTTCATCGACGCCTGGGCCAGCTCATTGGCGCGGGCGTTGATCGCCTCGACGTCCTCGCCTTCGAGCGCGGTCTTGAGGCTGGCGATCGCCGCCTCGATGGCGCTGTTGTCCGAGGCCGCGACCTTGTCGCCGAATTCCTTCAGCGATTTCTCGGCCGAATGGATCAAGGCCTCGCCCTGGTTGCGGGCGTCGACCAGTTCGCGGCGTTTCTTGTCCTCGGCGGCGTGCGCCTCGGCGTCCTTGACCATCTTGTCGATGTCGGATTCCGAGAGGCCGCCCGAGGCCTGGATGCGGATCTGCTGCTCCTTGGCGGTCGCCTTGTCCTTGGCGGTTACCGACACGATGCCGTTGGCGTCAATGTCGAAGGTCACCTCGATCTGCGGCATGCCGCGCGGCGCCGGCGGAATGCCGACAAGATCGAACTGGCCGAGCAGCTTGTTGTCCGCCGCCATTTCACGCTCGCCCTGGAAGACGCGGATGGTGACCGCGGTCTGGGAATCCTCGGCGGTCGAGAACACCTGGCTCTTCTTGGTCGGGATCGTGGTGTTGCGGTCGATCAGGCGGGTGAACACGCCGCCGAGCGTCTCGATGCCGAGCGACAGCGGGGTCACGTCGAGCAGCAGCACGTCCTTGACGTCGCCCTGCAGCACGCCGGCCTGGACGGCGGCGCCGATGGCGACGACCTCGTCCGGGTTGACGCCCTTGTGGGGCTCCTTGCCGAAGAACTGCTTCACGATCTCCTGGACCTTCGGCATGCGGGTCATGCCGCCGACCAGAACCACTTCGTTGATCTCGCCGGCGGACAGGCCAGCGTCCTTGAGCGCCTTGCGGCACGGCTCGATGGTGCGCTGGATCAGGTCGTCGACCAGAGCCTCATATTTGGCGCGGGTCAGCTTCAGGGTCAGGTGCTTCGGCCCGGAGGCGTCGGCGGTGATATAGGGCAGGTTGATGTCGGTCTGGGTGGCCGAGGACAGTTCGATCTTGGCCTTTTCGGCGGCCTCCTTCAGGCGCTGGAGGGCCAGCTTGTCCTTCTTGAGGTCGATGCCGTTGTCCTTCTTGAACTCGTCCGCGAGATATTCGACCAGACGCATGTCGAAGTCTTCGCCGCCGAGGAAGGTGTCGCCATTGGTGGACTTCACCTCGAACACGCCGTCGCCGATTTCCAGAATCGACACGTCGAAAGTGCCGCCGCCGAGGTCATAGACCGCGATCGTGCCGGAGCCCTTCTTGTCGAGGCCATAGGCGAGCGCGGCCGCCGTCGGCTCGTTGATGATGCGCAGCACTTCGAGGCCGGCGATCTTGCCGGCGTCCTTGGTGGCCTGGCGCTGGGCGTCGTTGAAATAGGCCGGGACGGTGATGACCGCCTGGGTGACCTGCTGGCCGAGATAAGCCTCGGCCGTCTCCTTCATCTTCTGCAGGATGAAGGCCGAAATCTGCGAGGGCGAATATTGCTTGCCGTCCGCCTCGACCCAGGCGTCGCCATTGGCGGCCTTGACGATGTGATAGGGGACGAGGCCGATGTCCTTCTGGGTCATCGGATCGGCGAAGGTGCGGCCGATCAGGCGCTTGATGGCGAAAAACGTTTTTTCGGGATTGGTCACCGCCTGGCGTTTGGCCGGCTGGCCGGTGAGGCGTTCGCCGTCGTCGGTGAAGGCGACGATGGAGGGGGTGGTGCGCGCGCCTTCGGCGTTTTCGATGACCTTGGGGGTCGAGCCTTCCATCACGGCGACACA
>JAYRLX010000519.1:0-2254 GCA_041905125.1 Caulobacter sp.
CTCGCAAGGAAGAACTGATGGCCAAGATGGGCGGCGCCAAGGTGAACTAATCAATGTTGTGTCATCCCGGACGGTCCGCAGGACCGATCCGGGACCCAGGGGGGCAGGAACGCGGTGCGAGCCGCCCCTGGGTCCCGGCTCTACGCTGCGCTTCGGCCGGGATGACACGATGATTTTGAGCGCTCAAAGCCCAGCCAGCTTCCCCGCCATCCGCAGGTCATCCACGAACTCCGCATAGGCCTTGGCCTTGGCGTCGGCGTCGGGCTCGCGCAGCAGGAACGACGGGTGGTAGGTCACCACGCCCTGGGCCTGGTCGGGCAGTTGCAGCGCCTTGCCGCGATTGGCGCCGATCGGCGTCGGCTTGCCGATCACCCCCAGCGCCGCGCTCGCGCCCAGCATCACGATCACCCGAGGCCGAACGATCCTTCGTTCGGCGTCAAGCCACCACCGGCAGGCGGCGACCTCGCCGCGATCCGGCGTCTTGTGAATACGGCGCTTGCCGCGGACCTCGTGCTTGAAGTGCTTCACGGCGTTGGTGACGAAGGCGCGGTCGCGCGGCACGCCCGCTTCCGCCAGGGCGTTGTCGAAGACTTGACCGGCGGGGCCGACGAACGGGCGGCCGGCCAGGTCCTCCTGGTCGCCGGGTTGCTCCCCCACGAACATCAGCGGCGCCGGCTGCGCGCCTTCGCCGGGAACGCCTTGCGTGGCGTCGCGCCAGAGGTCGCAGCGGCGGCAGACCTGAACGCCGGCCTCGAGTTCTTCGAGGGTCGTTGGCGCGCCCTGGCCGAACGAGGCGTCGCGGCTGTGGCGCAGGGCGGCCTTGAGCACGCGATCGGACGGTTGGCGAGGCGGGGCGGCGACCATGGCGGCGGCGCGGTCCTGGGCTGAGGCGATCAGCTGCGGAATGAGCGCCGCCTCAGGCAGGTTCCGCCAATAACGCTTGGGCATTTCCTGGCGCATCTGCTTGGGGTTCAGTCGCGCCGGGTTGAAGATCGAGGCGTAGTACGTCCGCCACAGCTCTTCCTGGGCGTCCTCTGAGGGCGCATCGGCGGGATCGGCGCCCTCGGAGACCATCAGCCGCTGGCCGTCCCAGGCGACGCAGGCGTCGGGCGTCAGGATCGTCCAGTCCATGGCGGTGAAACGGCGCACGAAGAACGGCGCGACGGCTTCGGTGACGCGATGGGCCGGTTCGAACCAAGCGGCGTAGGTCTCGGTCGCGGCGCCCTCGACCAGCCGGAAGCGGACGAAGGCCTTCATCTTGTGCGCGGCGCGGCTGACGGCCTTGGCCATGTCGCGGGCTCGGGCCATGTCGGCGTCGGCGGGATTCTCCGCAAGCCGAGGCTCGTGTTCCAGGCGCCAGAGGATCCGATAGAGCAGGGCGAAGCGGTCGGGCGCCCGATGCAGCATGACCTGCTCGGCAAGTTCGAGAAAGGCGGCGGGGACGGTGAAGTTGGCGGGCGCGGCGGGGGGCGAAGACGACGCCATGTCGAACAGCTCCCGCTCGACCGTCCAGACCACCGCCTCCGGCGACACGCCCTCCGCCCGAAGCGCCCGCGCCGACGCGCGCCAGCCGGCAAAATCGATCTCGGACGCCAGTCGCACCACCCGCATCAGAACAGGCTCAGCTGTTGGGGCTGGACCAGCGTCGCCTTCAGGCTGTCCTGGTCGGTCAAAGCGCCCGGCGTCCAATCGGCGGTGATCACAAAGGCCTTGGCGCGTTTCAGGACGGCCCCGACGCGTTTCAGGTCGTCCAGGGTCAGGCGGGCGACCTTCCGGGCCGTGAGGACCCTTTCCACGGCCTTGGCGCCCAGGCCAGGCACGCGCAGCAAGGTCTCGCGATCGGCAGTGTGGATATCGACTGGGAACTTGGCGCGGTTCTTCAGCGCCCAGGCGGTCTTGGGATCGATGGAGAGATCCAGGTCCTCGCCTTCCTCCACGATCTCGGGACGCTCGAAGCCATAGAAGCGCATCAGCCAGTCGGCCTGGTACAGGCGGTGCTCGCGCAGCAGGGGCGGCCGGGCCAGGGGCAGGCGATGGCTGGCGTCGGGGATGGGACTAAAGGCCGAGTAGTAGACGCGGCTCAGCCGATAGGAGCCGTAGAGGTTGGCGCTGCGCGCCAGGATGTCGCCGTCCTTGGCCTCGTCGGCGCCGACGATCAGCTGGGTCGACTGGCTGCGGGCGAAGGTTCGGCGACCGGCTTTGCGCGCGGGCTCGGCCGTGTCCTCGATAGCCAGGCGCCAGTGGCCCCTGGCCC
>JAYRLX010000063.1:0-12598 GCA_041905125.1 Caulobacter sp.
CGCCGCCAGCTCGGGCGAGGCCTCTGGGATCAGTTTCAGGTGGATGTAGCCGCGGAAGTCGTGATCCAGCCGCAGCGACTTCGCCACCCGGACCATCTCCTCCATCGTGTAGTCGCCGGTGCGGATGACGCCCGACGACAGGAACAGCCCCTCGATGTAGTTGCGCTTGTAGAAGTTCAGGGTGAGGTCGACGACCTCCTTCACTGAGAACCGCGCCCGGGGCGTGTTCGACGACACGCGGTTGATGCAGTAGGCGCAGTCGTAGATGCAGAAGTTGGTCAGCAGGATCTTCAGCAGGCTGATGCAGCGCCCGTCAGGAGCATAGGCGTGGCAGATGCCCATGCCCTCGGTCGAGCCCACGCCCGACCCACCCAGGGAATTGCGTTTCTGAGCGCCGGACGAGGCGCAGGAGGCGTCGTACTTGGCGGCGTCGGAAAGGATGGCGAGCTTGCGCCTAAGATCGAGAACGGCCATGCGTGGCACGTTATCGTTCTTGTTTTGTTCTGGAAAGTCTTCACGCGCGACGCTGGCACGGGGCGAGACATCGCGCGGGAAGGGAAGCGTCGGGAAGCGGACGCTTGAGCATCCGCTTCCCAGACCGAATTAGCCGTTGACGGCGTCCTTCAGTTGCTTGGCCGGCGTGAAGGCGACCTTCTTGCTGGCGGCGATCTCGATGGTCGCGCCCGTGGCCGGGTTGCGGCCGGTGCGGGCCGGCTTGGCCTGGACCTTGAACTTGCCGAAGCCCGGGATCGAGACTTCTTCGCCCTTCACGGCGGCGTCGGAGATCGACTTGAAGACGCCGTCGATGATGGCCTTGGCTTGGGTCTTGGTCAGCTTGTCGTCAGCGGCGACAGCGGCGTCAACCAGGTCGGAAACGTTCGTCATCTCTAAGCTCATGTCCTGTGAATCAGGGGAAATGCGAGCCTGCCCAGGCGTTTTGCGTTTGTCACCCGTTAGGGAAGGTTAAAAAGCCGATTTATGGGGGCAAAACGCCTGTCCAGCAGGGTTTTTTACGGAATCGTCGCCTCCGGAACTGCGGCATTTAGGGTAAAAGCGTTAATTTTAGTCCTAAAAGTGGATTACCTGCTGGCTCGCGTCATGGGCGATTCTGCGAACGGATCGCGCCGCCGGGGCATGAGCGACGCCGCGGATCGACAAGACCGGAACGCCAGACGCCGCCATCCATTCCTCCTGCGAGCACAGGAGAACAGCCATGACCGACGTCGATAACGGGTGGGACGGCCAGGACGGCGCCGAGGCGATGGACGACGACGTGATCGGTCGCGACGGCGAGTTCCGCACCTTCGAGGAACTGCCCGACGTGCTGGATGTGACCCAGGCCGAGGGCGACGCCGACGACGATGACGCTCTGATCGCCGAGGAGCTCGACGACGAGGAAATCATCGAACTGGAGCAGGACGATGATCCGGGCGATGGTCGCGATGTCGACGACGAACGCCCCGAAGTCTTCGACGGCGAATAGGCGGGACGGCGATGGCGGCGCGCAAGCTCGCGGCCTACGAGGCCAAGCGGGATTTCGAGAAGACGGCCGAGCCCTCGGGCAAGGTCGCCGTCGCCGCGTCCGAGCGGGCGCGTTTCGTCATCCAGAAACACGACGCCACGCGTCTGCACTACGACCTGCGGCTGGAGCACGAGGGCGTGTTCCTATCGTGGGCGGTGACCAAGGGCCCGTCGCGCGACCCGCACGACCGGCGCCTGGCCGTGCATGTCGAAGACCACCCGCTGGCCTATGGCGACTTCGAGGGCACGATCCCCAAGGGCCAGTACGGCGGCGGCACGGTGATGCTGTGGGACCGCGGCTGGTGGGCGCCCGAGCCGGGCTTCGACCTCGCCAAGGGGCTCAAGAAGGGCGAGATCAAGATGGTCTTCGCCGGCGAGCGGATGAAGGGCGGGTACGTCCTGGTCCGGATCAACAACGACCGGCGTGGCGACGGAAAGCGCGAGAACTGGCTGCTGATCAAGCACCGCGACGAGTTCGCGATCGAGGGCGATCTCGACTTCCTCGAGGACACGTCCTTCTCGATCGCCTCGGGCCGGACGATGGACGAGATCGCGGCGGCCGAGGGCAAGAAGCCCACGCCCTTCATGACCGCCAAGGGCGCCGCGTCCGACGCCGTCTGGAACAGCAACCGCTCGCCCGAGGCCAGCGCCGAGAAGGCGGCCGAGGAGACCAGCGCGCCAAAGGGACGGGCGGCGAAGCCCTCCGCCAAGGCAAGCCCCTCCCGAAAGATCGTGAAGGCGGCGGCTATGCCCGACTTCGTGCCGCCGCAGCTGTGCAAACTGGTCGACCGGCCGCCGGGCGGCGGCGACTGGGCGCACGAGATCAAGTTCGACGGCTACCGCATGCAGATGCGGATCGAGGGCGGCAAGGCGGTCTTGCGCACCCGCGCCGGCCTCGACTGGAGCGCCAAGTTTCCGCGTCTGATCAAGGATGGCGCGGTCTTGCCGGACGCCTTGATCGACGGCGAGGTCGTCGCCCTGGACGCCGACGGCTCGCCGTCGTTCGCCGGACTGCAGGCCGCCCTGGCCGAGGAAAAGACCGACGACCTCATCTTCTTCGTTTTCGACCTGCTGTACGAAGGCGGCGAAGACCTGACCGAGTTGCCGCTGAGCGAGCGCAAGGCCCGGCTGAAGGCGCTGCTGCCGGAGGACAGCGACCGCATCCGCTATGTCGAGCACTTCAAGAGCGGCGGTGAGGCGGTGTTGCAGTCGGCCTGTCGGATGTCGCTGGAAGGCGTGGTCTCCAAGAAGCTCGACGCGCCCTATCGCTCCGGCAAGCCGGGGACCTGGACCAAGGCCAAGTGCCGGGCCGGCCACGAGGTGGTGATCGGCGGCTGGACGACGACGGGCGACGCCTTCCGCTCGCTGATCGTCGGCGTCTATCGCGATGGTGATCTGGTCCACGTCGGCCGCGTCGGCACTGGTTATGGCCGCGACAAGGTCGCGCGGCTGCTTCCGAAGCTGAAGGCGGCCGAACGCAAGACCTCGCCGTTCACCGGCAAGGGCGCGCCGCGCGGCGGCGCCAATATCCACTGGGTGGACCCCGTGCTGGTGGCGGAGATAGAGTTTGCCGGCTTCACGGGAGACGGCTCGGTGCGCCAGGCGTCGTTCAAGGGTCTGCGCGAGGACAAGCCGGCTCAGGCGGTCGAGGCCGAAGCCCCCGCGCCGGCCGAGGAGGTCGAGTTGGCCGAACCCTCGGCCGTCGCCGCGCCTAAGCGGCGGATGGGCGGCAAGGCCTCGGTGCGCGGCGTGGCGATCTCCAACCCTGACAAGCCCTTGTGGCCGGACGCGGGCGACGGAACGCCCGGAACAAAGCTCGAGCTCGCCGAATATTTCGAAGCGGTCGGCGATTGGATGCTGGAGCATATCAGGGGCCGGCCCTGCTCGGTCATCCGCATGCCGGACGGCATCGACGGCGAGAAGTTCTTTCAGCGCCATTCGGGCAAGGGCGTCTCGGCCCTGATCGACGAGGTCGTCGTCAGCGGCGACCGCAAGCCCTACCTGGTGTTCAATACGGTGGAGAGCCTGGTGGCCGCCGCCCAGTGGGGCGCGACGGAGCTGCACCCCTGGAACTGCAGGCCTGGCGAACAGGACGTTCCCGGACGGTTGGTCTTCGACCTGGACCCCGCGCCCGACGTGTCCTTCGATGTTGTCGTCGAGGGCGCGCGGGAGATCCGCGATCGGCTGGAGGCGCTGGGCCTAGCGCCGTTCTGCAAGACCACCGGCGGCAAGGGCCTGCACGTCGTCACGCCGCTGAAGCCGACAAAGGTCGACTGGGACACCGCCAAGGCCTTCGCGCGCGAGGTCTGCGCCCAGATGGCGGCTGACAGCCCTGACCAGTACCTGCTGAACATGGCCAAGAAGGAGCGGGGCGGGAAGATCTTCCTCGACTACCTGCGCAACGACCGCATGAGCACGGCGGTCGCCCCGCTGTCGCCGCGCGGCCGTCCCGGCGCGCCGGTGTCTTGGCCGGTGGCCTGGACCCAGGTGCGCAAAGGGCTCGATCCGAAGCGCTTCAACATCCGCACCGCGCCGGGCCTGCTGAAGAGCCTCGACGCGTGGGACGCCTATGCCGAGAGCGAGCGCGATCTAGCGGCGGCGATCAAGAAGCTGGGCAAGGCCTGAGCTGTTCAAGTTAACGATGGCGTCACGAATTTTAAGGTGTCGCTAGCGGCGCTCGAACGCCGTGTTCAGCCCATGGGAGAGGCGGCATGGCCCGCGAGCAGGCGCTGCGAACGCTGGAGACTTGGCACGACCTGCTGGAGAAGCGCGAGTTCGACCGCCTCCGGCCATTGGCGGCGGAGAATGTCGTCTTCCGTTCCCCGGCGTTTTTCTCGCCCTATCCCGGCGTGGAGCCGCTGGTCCACATCCTCTCGACCGTCAGCACGATCTTCGAGGACTTCGCCTATCACCGGCAATTCTGGTCCGAAGGTGGAGACGCGGTGGTGCTCGAGTTCAGCGCGTGCGTCGGCGACAAGAAGCTGAAAGGGATCGACATCATCTCCTTCGACGACGCCGGCAAGATCCGCGAGTTCGAGGTGATGATCCGTCCCGCCAACGCCGCGGCCGCGGTGGGCGAGGCGATGGCCGCCAAGGCCGGGCCGCGCCTCAAGGAGCTGCTCGGCAAGCCCGGCTGAGGTCGGCGCGAAGCCTAGCCCGCCTTCTTTCGCGCCGGCGCCTTGTGCGCGGTCTTCGCCGGAGCCTTCTTCGACGCCGCCTTGCCGGCGGGGGCCTTGCCCAGGCTCGCGCGCAGCGCCTCCATCAGGTCCACCACATTGGTGTCCTCGGGCTCTTCGGGGGCGGTGACCTTGCGACCCTTGCCCTTCTGTTTCTCCTTGATCAGCGCGCGCAGGGCGTCCTCGTAGCGGTCGTTGAACTGCTCCGGATCGAAGGGGCCTTCCTTCTGCTCGATGATCTTCTGGGCGATCTGGATCATCGCCGCGTCAGGCTTCTTGTCGGGTATGGCGTCGAAGTAGCTGGCCGCGTCGCGGACCTCGCGGCGGGACCGCAGGCTCCAGGCGACCATGCCCTCGTCGCGGGGCTCGATGGCCAGCAGGCGCTCGCGCTGGTGCATGACGACCCGGCCCAGCGCGACCTGACCTTCCTTGGTCATGGCCTCGCGGATCACGCCATAGGCCTCGGCGGCCAGCTTGCCGTCGGGAACCAGGAAGTACGGATTGTCCCAGTAGAGCCGGTCGATCTCGGCGGCGGGCACGAAGCGCTCGATGTCGATCGTGCGGGTGCTCTCCAGCCGCACGCTGTCGATCTCGTCCTGGGTGATGACGACGTACTCGCCTTTTTCGTACTCGTAGCCCTTGACGATGTCCGAGCGCTCGATCGGCCCCAGGTCCGGATCGGTCGGGATCATCCGGATCCGGTTGTGGGTCTTCTTGTGCAGCATGTTGAAGTGCACGTCGCCGCGCGCATCGGTGGCGGTGTACATCGCGACGGGGCAGGTCACGAGCGACAGGCGCAGGTGGCCCTGCCAGGTGGGACGGCCGGCGGCCATGGCGGTTCTCCGTTAGCGCCGACTCAACGAAGCGAGGCGACGGCCGTTCCCGTCAGGCTTGCGCGTAAGAAGCCTTGGCCGCTTCTAGGAAGCGGATCACCGCCAGCTCGAAGGCGCGCTCGGACCGTCCAGGCTTTAGCGGCAGGACGCCCTGCTGATAGGCCTCCAGCACTAGCGGGTGGATGTACGAGCCCCGGCAGACGGCGGCGGTGTTGCCCAGGAGGCCCGCGACCGCCTTCACGCAGGTGTTGACATTGCGCTTGGCCTCGGTGGCGCTGCCGGCCTTGGGAACCAGGCACAGGGCGCGGGCGGCCGCCAGGGTGCCGGCCCAGGTGCGGAAGTCCTTGGCCGAGAAGTCCTCGCCGATCGCGGCGCGGATATAGGCGTTGACGTCGGCGCTCTCGACCGACCGACGCTGTCCGTCCTCGTCGAGATACTGGAACAGGCGCTGGCCCGGCACGTCCTGGCAGGCCTTGACGATGCGGGCCAGACGGCGGTCGCGGAAACCGGTCTTGTGGACCTTGCCGCTCTTGCCCCGGAACTCGAAGACGCCGCCGACGCTGGACAGCTTGGCGTGGCGGTCGCGCAGCGTCGTCAGGCCGAAGCTCTTGTTGGCCTGGGCGTATTCCTCGTTGCCGACCCGGATCAGGGTCAGCTCCATCAGCCGGATGACGGCGGCGATCACCTTCTCGCGCGGAAGGCCTCGCCGAGCCATGTCCGCTTCGACCCGCGCGCGAAGCCGGGGCAGGGCCCGGCCGAAGGCGATCATCCGGCTGAACTTCAGGCCGTCGCGATCGCGTCGCCAATCGTCATGATAGCGGTACTGCTTGCGGCCCTTCTGATCGCGGCCGGTGGCCTGGATGTGGCCGCGCGCCGAGGGGCAGATCCAGACCTCGGTCCAGGCCGGCGGGATCGCCAAGGCGCGGATGCGGTCCAGGGTTTCAGCGTCCTTGATCGCGCGCCCGTCGGGGTCGCGGTAGGCGAAGCCGTCGTCGGCGGCGACGCGGCGTATGCCGGGATCATCGTCATTGACGTAGGCGAGGCCGGTGGAAGCCGGCAGAAGCTCAATCGTGTCGCGTGGCATGCCGCCAGCCCTCGTCGCGGGTCCGTTGGCGGATCAACGGGGCGCGAGAGCGGCGGGTTCCGATCGGCTGGCTAGAGGAGGTCGCGGCCTTTAAGGGGCTTCGTCGTCGACCATGGCGCGGACCAGGTCCACGACCCGGCGGCGCAGGCGTCGGTCGGCCAGGCGCGGGAACAGGCCGGCCAGCTCCAGGCCTTCCGGCGTCGAGACGAACTCGGTCATGCGCTGGGCGAAGCCGTCGTCCATGCCGCCGTCGGTGTCCTCGAGACCCTCATAGAAATACGACACCGGCGCCTGCAGCAGCTTGGCCGCGTCATACAGCTTGCTGGCGCTGATGCGATTGGCGCCGCGTTCGTATTTCTGGATCTGCTGGAAGGTGATCCCGAGGGCGTCGGCGACCTGGGTCTGGCTGAGGCCCATCATCTTCCGACGAATTCTCAGCCGCGCGCCCACGTAGAGGTCGACAGGGTGGGCTTGTTCGGCCGCGGGTCTATCGTTCATCCGCCTCAAATCCCTCAACACCGCGAACGCGGTTCACGCAAGTATTAACGATATAGACCGAGCTTGACGGAGTCGTCACGTCCGCGCGTGCACGTAACGGGTCTCTTGTAACATTATGGCCTCGCCCGGACTTGACGTTGACGACACGGGGAGGTGTTTGCCCCCATGCATTCTGAAAACGGCGCAAAGATCGCGGTGGCCGGAGCCGGGGCCTTCGGGTTGGCGGTGGCGTTACGTCTGGCGCGGGCCGGACGGTCGGTCACGATGTTCGATCCCGCGCCGCCCGGCGACAACGCGTCTGGCGTGGCCGCTGGCATGCTGGCGCCGGTCAGTGAAGCGCTGTTCGACGCCATTTCGCGCGATCACCTGCCTTTGATGCGCCGCGCGCGAGACCTGTGGCCCGATTTCGCGCGGGATCTGGACATCCCGCTGTCGCGCGACGGCGTGCGGATTGAGGGATCCGACGCCTGGCGGGCGGAGGTGGCCGAGCGACTGGTGCGCTTGGGCCTCGCGGCCGACGAGACGATCCTCGAGGATTGGCGGCTGGAAGCGCGGCCCGCCCTGACGACGCTTCGCGCGGCGGCGGAACGGGCAGGAGTCGCCTTCGAAACCGGCGCGGTGGCGGCGTTCGACGCCGGCGTCCTGACGCTGGCCGACGGCCGGCGAGCGCCCTTCGACGTGCTGGTGCTGGCGACCGGGCCGGGCGTTCGCGACGGCCGCATCGCGCCCGAGACCTCCGCGTTGGCGCCGATCAAGGGACAGCTCCTGCGTACGAAGGCGCTCGACGACGAGGCAGCGGTGGTGCGCGGCGAAGGGGTCTATCTGGCGCCGGGCGAGACCCTGGCCGTCGGCGCCACCATGGAGATGGGGCGCGACGACCTTGCGCCCGACGCGGCCGCGACCCAGGCGCTGCGCCAAGCCGCGCGGGCCTTGCGGCCGGCTCTGGACCTCGACGCGGCCGCCGTGGAGGTTGGCGTTCGGGCCACGACGCCGGACGGCTTGCCGCTGGTCGGATGGAGCCGCGCGCCGGGCGTGATGCTGGCCGTCGGCGCCCGACGTAACGGATGGCTGTTCGCGCCGCTTGTGGCGGATATGGTGGCGGCTTATCTGACGGGCGATAACCCAGGCCCCGAAGCCGACGCGTTCGATGCGCGGCGCTTCGAGAAGGCTTAAAGGGGCGACGCACAGCGCAGGGGAGTAGGGCCGGATGTCCGGATTCTGGTTGACCGAAGAGCAGGAAGCCATTCGCGAAGGCGTCGCCAAGGTGTGCGCGGCCTTCGACGACGAATATTGGCGCCGCACCGACGAGACCGGAAACTTCCCCGAGGAATTCGTCGCCGCTATCGCCGAGGGCGGCTGGCTGGGCGTCGCCATGCCCGAGAGCGTCGGCGGCGCGGGCCTGGGCCTGACCGAGGCGGCGGTGATGATGCAGACCGTGGCCCAGTCGGGCGCGGGCTTCTCGGGCGCCTCGGCCATCCACCTCAACATCTTCGGCCCGATGCCGCTGGTGAAGTTCGGCAGCGACGAGCAGCGCGAGCGCCTGCTGCCCCGGATCATCTCGGGCGAGGACAAGATGTGCTTCGCGGTGACCGAGCCGAACTCGGGCCTCGACACCTCCAGCCTGGAGACCCGGGCTGAGAAGGTCGATGGCGGCTATCGCCTGAACGGTCGGAAGATCTGGACCACTGGCGCCCAGCGCGCCAACAAGATCCTGATCATCGCCCGCACCACGCCCAAGGATCAGTGCGCTAAGCCGACCCAGGGCCTCAGCCTGTTCTACACCGACCGCGAGAAGATCGAGGCCAAGCCGATCCCGAAGATGGGCCGCAAGGCGGTCGAGTGTAACATGCTCTTCATCGAGGACCTGTTTGTCCCGGCGCAGGATCTGGTCGGCGAGGAGGGCAAGGGCTTCCAGTACCTGCTGCACGGCCTCAATCCCGAGCGCGTGCTGTTCGCCGCCGAGGCCATCGGCCTGGGGCGCGCGGCGCTGGCCAAGGCGTCGACCTACGCCAAGGAGCGCGTGGTGTTCGGCCGGCCGATCGGCCAGAACCAGGGCGTCGCCCACCCGCTGGCCAAGTCGTGGGCCGAGCTGGAGGCCGCCAACCTTTTGGCCTTCAAGGCCGCGGCCCTCTACGACGCGGGCCAGGAATGCGGGGCCGAGGCCAACGCCGCCAAGTACCTGGGCGCCGAGGCCGGCTTCCACGCCTGCGAGGCCTCGGTGCTGGCCCATGGCGGCATGGGCTACGCCAAGGAATACGACGTCGAGCGCTACTTCCGCGAGGCGATGATCGCCCGCATCGCGCCGATCAGCCGCGAGATGATCCTGAACTACATCGCCGAGCGCGTCCTGGGCCTGCCGAAGAGCTACTGAGCGCCCACCAAAAGATGGCCGGGCCGCTGGAAGGCGCGACCCGGCTGCCGTTTCAACGCCGGAGGAGGCTGTATCAGCCCGCGTTGAACCGGATCGGGATGCTGACGGTCGCGCCGTCGACCGGCTCGCCGTTCTCCATCTGCGGCTTCATCTTGAAGAAGCGCGAGATCTTCAGGGCTGCGGCGCCGAAGCCTTGGCTCGCGGGCGTCTCCGAGATCACCGAGCAGTCGCGCACCGTCCCGTTCACCGCCACCGTGCAGCTCAGCGTCGCCGAGCCCGAGACGCCCAGCTGCTGGGCCCTTTCGGGATAGTAGCGCGCGACCTCGTCGCCGGAGGGAATGCGCAGCCAATTGGCCCGGGTGATTACCTTGGGCGGAGGCCCTGGGGGCGTCGTGGGACCTGCGGGCGCGGTCGGCAAGGCCACGGGGCCTGGCGCCGGAGGCGTATCAACCTCCACCGGCTTGATCGGCAGCGGATCCGGCGTGGGCAGGGGCGTCGGGACCGGCGTGTGCAGGCGAATCTGATTCTGCCTTGGCGTTGTCGGTTGCTGCGGCGGCGGGGGAGGCGGCGGCTTGGGCGTGTAGACCTGTTCGATCACGAACGGATTTTCCGGCTCGGCCGTCGGCAACGGCTGGTTCCACTTCTGATAGGCCAGGTAGCCGATCAGCATCAGGTGCGCGGCGGCCGAAACGCCTAGCCCCACGATCAGCACGGGGGACGGTTTGCGGGGCGTCTCGTCCAGGCCTGGAATGCCGGAGCCATTGGGATTCAGGGCCAGAGCCATATCGATCTCCCTAGCGAAAATTACATTCGTAGGATTAGATCAGCATGGGTTCGCGACCCTGTAAATTGACAATCGTAATCCGCTTTCGATTTTTCTTACGAGCGTAAGACCGCCTGCGGCATCTCGTCTCCCGGACGGGGCGCGCGGAACGTGGTTAATTGCGAATTAACCATGATCGCCGACTCTTGAGGCCCATGCCCGCCGTAGGTTCCATTCGCAGCGTCGTCGAGTCGGCGATCCAGCGCGCCTCCAGCGCGACGGGAGTCGACTTCTCGTTCCTGATGGGCGCGGCCAAGCGCGAGAGCGGGTTCAACCCCGCCGCCAAGGCGCGCACCTCGTCGGCCTCGGGCCTGTTCCAGTTCGTCGACCAGACCTGGCTGGCCACGCTGAAGAAGCACGGCTCGAAGTATGGATACGCCCGCTACGCCGACCTGATCAGCCAAGGCTCGGACGGCCGCTATCGCGTCGACGGCGACGAGGCGCGCAAGGCGGTGCTGGGCCTCAAGACCGATCCGCACGCCGCGGCCCTGATGGCCGGCGAGCTGACCTCGGACCACGCTTCGTATCTGCGCGGCCGGGTGGGGCGCTCGCCCACGGCTGGCGAGCTCTACGCCGCCCACTTCCTGGGCCCGCAAGGCTCGGCCAAGCTGATCCAGGCGGCGAACACCTCGCCCGGCGCCAACGCCGCGGCGATGTTCCCCGAGGCCGCCCAGGCCAACCGCTCGATCTTCTATCGCGACGGCCGCCCGACCACGGTCGGCGAGCTTTACGCCAACCTGACCAAGACCGGCGGCGCGACCCAGGTCTCGGATCCGGCCCCCTCCCGCGGGGCCGACGACGACCAGGGCTTCATGCAGTACGCCAGCGGCCGCCGGCTGGAGCACATCCAGCAGCAGGAGGCGGTGATGAACCTGATCCTGCGCGGCTCGCAGGATGTCGGTGATCCCTTTGGCGGCGCCGGTTCGTCGGGCTCTTCCGGCATGGGCGCGGGCCAGCGCCTGGCCAGTTCGATGTTCTCGGCCGAGATGCTGCGCGTGCTGGCCGACGCCAACGACAAGATCAAGCAGCGCTGACCGCGGTCAGCGTCGCGACCTTCTCCTCGTCCCAGCCCAGTTCCCGGAACACCGCCGCGGTGTCCGCCCCCAGCGCGGGCGCGGGGCCTCGCGGTCCGTCAAGGGCGCCGGGGAAGCGAGCCGGAGCGGCCGGCGCTCGGAAGGTCCCGCCGCGGCCGTCGGGCGTCTGGACGAAGCAGCCGGCCGCCTCCGCCTGGGCGTCCTCGGCCAGTTCGCGCGGCGTCTGGTAGGGCGCCCAGGTGATGTCGCCGGCGTCCAGGGCCTCGGCCGCCTGGGCGTAGGTCATGGCCCCGAAGGCGGAATCCAGGATGTCGACCAACGCCTCGCCGTGCTCGCGCCGGGCCTTGGCCGAGGCAAAGCGGGGGTCGTCGACCAGTTCTGGGAGGCCCGCGGCGGCGGCGATGCGCGGCCAGTCCACCAAGCCCTGGCGCGGCAGCAGGCAGATCCAGCGGCCGTCGGCGGTCTTGTAGAAGTTGGCCAGAGGCTGCACCGCCTCGCGCCGACCCCGCGTCGAGGCCAGTTTTCCCAGGCGCAGCTGGATCGCCATGTCCGAGCCGATCGCATAGACCCCCGTCCGCAGCAGCGAGGTTTCGACAAGCCGTCCGACGCCCGTCCGCTGGCGCTCATACACCGCCGCCAGGATCGCCGAGACCGTCGCCAGCGAGGTGACATGGTCGCCCATGCCGGTGCGGATCGGGAAGGGTTCGGAGCCCTTCGGCGCGGTGATCGCCCCGACGCCGGCGCGCGACCAGAAGGCGGCGACGTCCATGCCAGGCTTGTCGGCGTCGGGGCCGGTCAGGCCATAGCCTGTCAGGCTGGCGTAGATCAGCCGCGAATTTGCGGCCCGGAGCGTCTCGTGATCGAGCCCGGCGCGGGCCAGGGCGGCGGGGCGGACATTGGTCAGGAAGACGTCGGCGGTCGCGACCAGAGCCTTCAGGGCCTCGCGTCCGAGGTCGCTGCGGATGTCCAGCACCACCGCCCGCTTGCCGCGGTTGTCGAGTTCGAAGACGGGGTTGGCGTCCTGGTCCGAACCGATGGTGTCGAAGAAGCGCCGCATCGGATCGCCTTCCGGCGACTCGACCTTGATCACGTCCGCGCCCCAGTCGGCCATGATCCCAGCCGCGCCCGGCGCGGCGATATAGGTCGCCAGCTCGACGACCCGCAGACCTTCCAGCATCGCGTCCTCCCATTCTGTTCTTTCGAAGAACCATGGGGGAGGGCGGCGGACCGCGAAAGACTTACCTTACGGCAGAGGGGT
>JAYRLX010000520.1:0-2234 GCA_041905125.1 Caulobacter sp.
AGACCAAAAATCGATCGCGCACGATCTTTTTCACAGTGCAGCTCTTGAATATATATCGCACACGATTAAATCGCTCACATCATTCGAGAGCGAGGAGTTTCGCCATGACCACCCTCTACACCACCCGCGCCACCGTCGTCGGCGGCCGCGAAGGCCACGCCCGCAGCGAAGACGGCCTGCTGGACGTCCAACTGTCGATGCCCAAGTCGCTGGGCGGCAAGGAAACCGGTACGAACCCTGAGCAGCTGTTCGCGGCCGGCTACGCCGCCTGCTTCCAGAGCGCCATGGGCCATGTCGCCCGCACGCAGAAGATCCCGCTGACCGGTTCGACCGTGACCGGCCAAGTCGGCCTCGCCAGCGCCGGCGCGGGCTTTGCGCTTGAAGTCGCGCTGGAGGTCGAAACCCAAGGCCTGAGCCAGGCGGACGCGGAGGCCCTGGTCGCCACCGCGCACCAAGTCTGCCCGTATTCCAACGTCACGCGCGGCAATGTCGACGTGGCCATCAGCGTCAAGGCGGCGTAAGCCAGTCGACATGACAGAGAAATCCGCGTCGTCCGAGAGCCCTGTCGAGATCCTGCGCCTCGACAACCAGCTGTGCTTCGCCCTCTACGGCGCGGCCAACCGGATGACGCGGCTCTACCGCCCGATCCTGGACGCCCTGGGCCTGACCTATCCGCAGTATCTGGCGATGCTGGTGCTGTGGGAGCAGAGCCCCCGGACCGTCGGCGCCCTGGGCGACGCGCTGGATCTTGATTCCAGCACCCTGACCCCGCTGCTCAAGCGGCTGGAGGCGGGCGGCCTCGTCGAGCGCCACCGTGATCCGGACGACGAGCGGCGGGTGATCGTGGCGCTGACGGAAAAGGGCCAGGCCCTGCGCGACCAGGCGGCCAGCGTGCCGGAGAAACTGTTCTGCGCGCTGAACATGCCTCTGGCCGAACTCACGACCTTGCGCGAGCGGCTGAAGACGGTCGCCCGCTGAGGACTACTCCTGCGGCGCTTCGGCCGGCTGAGCCTTGCGCCGGGCCAGGAAGGCGGCGTGGTCGGCGTCGCTGGTCTGGCGCAGGGCGCGCAGATCCTCGCTGATGCGGAAGATGGCGACGTAGAACTCGCAGAACGCCCGCCACAACAGGACCAGCGCGCCGGCGACCAGCAGGCCGGCGACCAGCACCGGGAAGGCCAGCAGCAGCGAGCCGACGCCCGGCTCCTTCAGCGCCAGACCCACGGCGGCGCCGACGACGGAAAACGCGAACAGGGCCACGACGCCCAGGCCGGCCCAGTAGATGAAATGAATCACCGGCCCGGTGACCAGGCGATCGAACGTCAGAAGATCCCAAAGCAGCGAGTTGGACCCACGCTTGGTCTTGTTGGCCGGAGGCATACGGGAACCCCAAGTCGGCGGAAAACCGCCCCTTTGCAGGCCATCGCTAGCAGCGAGAAGCCCGCTCGGCAATGCCGAGCGGGCGAACGTTATCATCGTCTTGGAGAACGATGGCTTACTGCGGCTTGGCGCCGGCGACGGTCGCGTCGATCTGGGCCTTGGTGGCCGTGGTCGAGACGCTGCCGTCCGCGCCCGCGCTGAGGCTGTTGCCCGGCAGGGCGAACTTCACGCCGCCATTAGTGACGATGACGTTGGTCGAGCCGTCGGCGCCGGTGCTGGTGCCGCTGATCTGGCCGACCGGAACGCCTTGGGCGTCCTTCACGGCCGAGCCGACCTTGAAGCTGGCGACATTGGCCGAGGCCGGGGCGCCGGCGCTATTGGCCGTGCTGGCCGACGGCGAGGTCATCGAGGAGCCCGGCGCGGCCGAAGAGGCGCCCGGGCTGGTCATGGTCTGACCGGGAGCGGCCGTCTGGCCGGGGGTCGTCATCGATTGGCCCGGCGCGGTCATGGTCTGGCCCGGAGGCGTCTGACCCGGCGCGGTCGGCGCGGTGGCGGCGCCGGTCGAGGGCGTGCCGGTGGCGGTCGAGCCGGTGGACGTGGTGCTCTGGGCGAAAGCGGCGCCGGCGAACGTCAGGGACGCGGCGGCGGCGAGCAAGGCAAGCTTGTTGGTCATCTAAACTCTCCGTCGAGGCCCCTCCCGGCGGAAACAACGTGACCTTGGCGTGGCGGTTCCGTCGGCGAGTCGACGCGAACTCTACCGAGACGCGTTTTTCGTGACGGCGAGCGCCGAAATGTAGCTTTCCATTAGCCGGACCAGTTCGTCCTCCAGGCGGGCGGCATCCAGGCCGAGATCCTGT
>JAYRLX010000064.1:0-12523 GCA_041905125.1 Caulobacter sp.
CGGAACGCTGGCCTTTCATGCGCGGCGCTTGGCTGAACGGGACGGCGACCCGCGCGGGCGGGCCCGGAGGCTTGGGCGCGGCGGGCGGCTCTGGCGGCGCCTGAAGCGCGGCGGCGAGCAATAGTCCGGACAAAAGCATGGCGGGGCTCCTGATCTGGAACCCCGCCACCTTAGGCCCGCCGAAGCGGGCAGCACATTAACTTTGGGACAGGAAGCCGGCCTTAAGCCTGCATCGTCCAGCCTTCGACGCCCATGGCCGCCTGGCGCAGGGCTTCCGAGCGGGTCGGGTGCGGGTGGCAGGTGCGAGCCACGTCTTCCGAGGCGCCGCCGAACTCCATGGCCACGCAGTATTCGGCGATCATGTCGCCGACGTTCGGGCCGACCATGTGGGCGCCCAGGATGCGATCGGTCTTGGCGTCAGCCAGGATCTTCACGAAGCCGTCGGTCTCGTGGTTGATCTTGGCGCGGCTGTTGGCCAGGAACGGGAACTTGCCGACCTTGTAGGCGACGCCCGCGGCCTTCAGCTCGTCCTCGGTCTGGCCGACCGTGGCGACTTCGGGGCTCGTGTAGACGACGCCCGGAATGATGCCGTAGTTCACGTGACCGGCCTTGCCCGCGATCATCTCGATGCAGGCCACGCCCTCGTCCTCGGCCTTGTGAGCCAGCATCGGACCCGAGGTCACGTCGCCGATCACCCACACGCCGGCGACGCCGGTCTTGAAGTGGTCGTTGGCGATCATGCCGCGCTTGTCCGGCGTGATGCCGACGGTCTCCAGGCCCAGGCCTTGGGTGTACGGACGGCGGCCGATGGCGACCAGCACGTAGTCCGCCTCGATCGTCTGGGCGTCGCCGCCGGCGACCGGCTCGAAGCTCAGCTTGACGCCCTTGGCCGAAGCCGTCGCGCCGGTGACCTTGGCGCCCAGCTGGAAGGTGAAGCCCTGCTTGGTCAGGATCTTTTGGAAGGCGTTGGCGACTTCCGTGTCCGTGCCCGGCAGGATGCGGTCCAGGTACTCGACCACGGTGACCTCGGCGCCGAGGCGCTTCCAGACCGAGCCCAGCTCCAGGCCGATCACGCCGGCGCCGACGACGACCAGGCGCTTGGGCACTTCCGGCAGCGACAGGGCGCCGGTGGAGTCGATGACGCGCTTGTTGTCGATCGTCACGCCCGGCAGCGGGGTCGGCTCCGAGCCGGTGGCGATCACGATGTTCTTGGTCTCGAGGGTGGTTTCCGAACCGTCCTCGGCCTTCACGACCACCTTGCCGGCGCCGTCGATGCGGCCCCAGCCCTTCACGTAGTCGACCTTGTTCTTCTTCATCAGGAACTCGACGCCCTTGGTCAGGGCTTCGACGCTCTCGGCCTTCTGGGCCATCATCTGCGGCAGGTTGAGCTTCGGCTTCACCTCGATGCCCAGCTTGGCGAATTCCGGACCGGTCGCGGCGGCGTACAGTTCCGAGGCGTGCAGCAGGGCCTTCGAGGGCATGCAGCCGACGTTCAGGCAGGTGCCGCCCAGCTTGCCGCGGCCTTCGACGATCGCGACCTTGAGGCCCAGCTGGCCAGCGCGGATCGCCGCGTTGTAGCCACCAGGACCGCCACCGATGATGACGACGTCGTACTGAGCCATGGGTCTATCGCCTTCAGGACGCGCCGGGATCGGCGCCGGACAAGATATGGGGCCTCGCCGGCCATATTGTCAGACCTTTGGAGGCGGGTGTTCCTTAGAACCAGACTGTTAAAAACGGAACAACCTTTCGTCGTCCGCGCCCTTGAAAATCAAGGAGAAGGCGGGAAACGCACGGCGGCGCCCTCCCCGCTCCGGGGATCGCCACAAGCTTGACACTAGAGCGCCTGGAGAGGGTCACGGGACCGTGTCGTCCTAGAGTCATGATGACTCGTCTGCGCCTCTTTAGCCTGTCCGCCGCCCTCGCCTCCGTCGCCGCCGTCTGCGTCTTCTCGGCCGCCTTCGCGCGATCGACGCCGACCTGGACCGGTCCGGTCGTCGTGCCCAGCGACAAGGACGGCGACAGCCTGGCGGTGCTCTATTCGGGCGACGGCGGCTGGGGCCCGCTGGACCAGAAGGTGGCGCGGCGGCTGGCGGATAACGGAATCCCGACGCTGGGCGTCAACTCCCTGGCCTATTTCCGGAAGGACAGGACCCCCGACGACGTCGCGGCCGATCTCGCGAGCCATCTGCGGACCTACGGACAGCAGTGGGGGCGCAGGAAGGTGGTGCTGATCGGCTATTCGTTCGGCGCCGACGCCTTGCCGGCGATCATTCCGAAGCTGCCGCAGGACGTGCGCGCCCAGGTCAGCCGCGTGGTGCTGATCGGGACCGGGCCGGACGGCGACCTGCGCTTTCATCCGGTCAGCTGGCTGAACCTGGCGCCGCGCGACTCGTTTCCTGTCGCCCCGGCCATCGCGGCGCTGAAGGACGTGAAGATCACCTGCGTCTACGGCGACAAGGAGCGGCGCGACATCTGCCCCGACCTGCCCGACGACAAGGTCGCCAAGGTCCGCCTGCCCGGCGGCCACCACTTCAACGGCGACTACGGCCGTCTGGGCGACGCGGTGCTGGAGGCCAGCCGCTAGAGCGGCGCCGCCAGCCCGTGCTTGGCCGCCAGGTAGCGGGTGATCCGGCGGGCGTCGGTCAGGAACGAAAGACCGTTCGCCGACAGGATCTCGCCATGCGGACCGGCATCCGGCGCGACCTCCGCCAGGACCAGGGTGGGGGCGTTCTGGTGGTCTTCGCCGAGCCGCTCGACCAGCGGCGCGCGCGGCCGGGCGTAGTCGACATGGACGATCTCGAGCGCGTCGCGCAGGGCCGGATAGGTCGCCAGATAGCCTTCCATCATCGCGCAGTCGGGGCAGAAGCGTTCGGCGCCGTCCTTCTCGAAATGCGGCTTCAGCAGATAGAGCGTGTCCTTGGCCATCGCGCGGGATCCCAAAAATGCGAACGGCCCCGACGTAAGACGCCGGGGCCGCGAATGCAAAGAAGCCTCTAGGAGAGCTTCAGAGGGGCCTTAGAGGTCCAGCAGCAGGCGCTGCGGGTCTTCCAGGGCTTCCTTGACCTTGACCAGGAAGGTCACGGCGCCGGCGCCGTCGACGACGCGGTGGTCGTAGGACAAAGCGAGGTACATCATCGGACGGATCTCGATCTTGCCGTTGACGACCATCGGACGTTCCTTGATGGCGTGCATGCCCAGGATGCCCGATTGCGGCGCGTTCAGGATCGGGGTCGACATCAGCGAACCGTAGATGCCGCCGTTGGTGATCGTGAAGGTGCCGCCCTGCATGTCCTCGATGGCCAGGCCGCCGGTGCGGGCCTTCTTGCCGAGGTCGCCGATGGTCTTTTCGATCTCGGCCAGGTTCAGCACGTCGGCGTCACGGACCACCGGAACCACCAGGCCCTTGTCGGTGCCGACGGCGACGCCGATGTCGTAGTGGTTCTTGTAGATGATGTCCTGACCGTCGATCTCGGCGTTCACGTCCGGGATCGCCTTCAGCGCGGCCACCACGGCCTTGGTGAAGAACGACATGAAGCCCAGCTTCACGCCGTGGCGCTTTTCGAACACGTCCTTGTACTGGGCGCGCAGGGCCATCACGGCGCTCATGTCGACCTCGTTGAAGGTCGTCAGCATGGCGGCGGTGTTCTGGGCTTCCTTCAGGCGACGGGCGATCGTCTGACGCAGGCGCGTCATCTTCACGCGCTCTTCGCGCTCATGCACGGGACGCGGGGCCGACGGCGCGGCGGCGGGAGCCGGAGCCGAGGCGCGGGCTTCCAGGGCGGCCAGGGCGTCGCCCTTGGTCACGCGGCCGTCCTTGCCGGTGCCCGCGACCTTCGACAGGTCGAGGCCCGTCTCGGCGGCGATGCGGGCCGGGGCTGGGCTGACCGGCGCGGCGGCCGGAGCGGCGGCGGCGGGGGCCGGGGCCGGAGCGGCGGCCGGAGCCGGCTTCGGCGCTTCGGCGGCCTTTGGGGCGGCCGGAGCGGCGGCTGCGGCGGCGCCTTCGGTCACCACGCCCAGGACCGTGCCCGGAACAACCGTCGCGCCTTCGGCGGCGCCGATGGCCGACAGCACGCCATCGGCGGGCGAGGCCACTTCCAGCGAAACCTTGTCGGTTTCCAGCTCGACGAGGATCTCGTCCTTCTTCACGGCCTCACCGACCTTCTTGGTCCAGCGCGCCACCGTGGCTTCGGTGACGGATTCGCCGAGGGCGGGCGTATTGATGTCGGCCATGGGGCTTTCCGAGTCTCTCTTGCTTGGTCCGGCGGGTTTGTTGGTAACGGGAGCCTTCGCTTACGCGAAGGCCTCGTTGAGGAAGGTCTCGAGTTCTTTCAGGTGGCGGCTCATCAGGCCGGCGGCCGTGGAGGCCGAGGCCGGACGACCGACATAGCGGGCGCGCTTGGCCTTGATGTCCAGCTTGTCCAGCGTCAGCTCCATCCACGGATCGACGAAGGTCCAGCCGCCCATGTTCTTCGGCTCTTCCTGGCACCAGACCAGGTCAGCGTTCTTGAACCGACCGAGCACGTTCATCAGCGACTTCATCGGCCACGGATAGAACTGCTCCAGACGCAGCAGATAGACATCGTCGCGGCCGGTCTTGGCGCGGTGATCGACCAGGTCGAAGTAGACCTTGCCCGAGCAGACGATGACGCGCTTGATCTTGTCGTCGCTCTTCAGCGTGATCCCGCCGACGTCGCAACCGGCCTCGGCGCCGTCCACCATCACGCGGTGGAAGCTGGAGCCCTCGGCGAAGTCGGCCAGGTTCGAGACGGCGCGCTTGTGGCGCAGCAGGCTCTTGGGTGACATCACGATCAGCGGCTTGCGGAACTCGCGCTTCATCTGGCGACGCAGCGCGTGGAAGTAGTTGGCCGGCGTGGTGCAGTTCAGCACCTGCATGTTGTCTTCCGCGCACGACTGCAGGAAGCGCTCGAGGCGGGCCGAGCTGTGCTCGGGGCCTTGGCCTTCGTAACCGTGCGGCAGAAGCATCACGAGACCGCTCATCCGCAGCCACTTGCGCTCGCCCGAGCTGATGAACTGGTCGATCACGACCTGGGCGCCGTTCACGAAGTCGCCGAACTGGCCTTCCCACAGGGTCAGGGTGTTCGGATCGGCCAGCGAGAAGCCGTATTCGAAGCCCAGCACCGCCTCTTCCGACAGGGCCGAGTCGATCACTTCATAGTGCGCCTGGCCCGGACGGATGTTGTTCAGCGGCGTGTAGTGCTCTTCGGTCTTCTGGTCGATGATGTCCGAGTGGCGCTGGGTGAAGGTGCCGCGCACCGAGTCCTGGCCCGACAGGCGGACCGGATAGCCCTCGTCGAGCAGGGTGGCGAAGGCCAGGTGCTCGGCCGCGCCCCAGTCGATGCCCTCGCCCTTCTCGAACGCGTCGCGGCGGTTCTCGATGGCGCGGCGCACGGTCTTGTGGGCGTCGATGCGGTCCGGGATCGTGGTGATCAGGCGGCCCAGCTCGAGCAGGCGGGTCTTCGGGAAGGCGGTCTTGCCGCGGCGATCCTCGTCGCCCGGCAGGGTCAGGCCCGCCCACTTGCCGTCCAGCCAGTCGGCCTTGTTCGGCTTGTAGGCCTTGCCCGCGTCGAATTCCTTGTCGAGGAAGGTCTCGAATTCCGAAACCCAGCCGTCGACGTCCGCTTGGGTCACGACGCCCTCGCCGACCAGGCGGCTGGCGTACAGTTCGCGGGTCGGCGGGTGACCCTTGATCTTCGCGTACATCAGCGGCGACGTCATGGTCGGATCGTCGCCTTCGTTGTGACCGAAGCGACGGTAGCAGAACATGTCGATGACCACGTCCTTGCCGAACTTCTGGCGGTACTCGGTCGCGACCTTCGAGGCGAAGACGACGGCTTCGGGATCGTCGCCGTTCACGTGGAAGATCGGGGCCTCGACCATCAGGGCGACGTCGGACGGATACGGCGAGCTGCGCGAGTAGCGCGGGCTGGTCGTGAAGCCGATCTGGTTGTTGACGATGAAGTGGATGGTGCCGCCCGTGCGGTAGCCCTTCAGGCCCGACAGGGTGAAGCACTCGGCCACGACGCCCTGGCCGGCGAAGGCGGCGTCGCCGTGCAGCAGCAGCGGCAGGACGTGGCCGCGGCCGGCGTCCGGCTGTTCGCGCAGGGTGAAGGCCTGCTTGGCGCGGGCCTTGCCGATCACGACCGGGTTGACGATTTCCAGGTGCGACGGGTTCGCGGTGAGCGACAGGTGGACCTTGTTGTCGTCGAACTCACGGTCCGACGAGGCGCCCATGTGGTACTTCACGTCGCCCGAGCCCTCGACGTCCGAGGGGACCGACGAGCCGCCTTGGAACTCGTGGAAGATGACGTGGTAGGGCTTGCCCATCACGGCGGCCAGCACGTTCAGGCGGCCGCGGTGCGGCATGCCCAGGACGATATCCTTCACGCCCAGCGCGCCGCCGCGCTTGATGATCTGCTCCATGGCCGGAACCATGGCTTCGCCGCCGTCCAGGCCGAAGCGCTTGGTGCCGGGGAAACGCTTGTGCAGGAACTTCTCGAAGCCCTCGGCCTCGATCAGCTTCTTCAGGATGGCGACCTTGCCCTCCTTGGTGAAGGTGATTTCCTTGTCGCGGCCTTCGATGCGCTCCTGCAGCCAGGCCTTCTCGGCCGGGTCGGAGATGTGCATGTACTGCACGCCGACATTGCCGCAGTAGGTGCGGCGCAGGATGTCGAGGATTTCGCGGATCGTGGCGGTCTCGAGACCCAGCACGAAGTCCAGGAAGATCGGACGATCGTAGTCAGCGTCCGAGAAGCCGTAGGTGGCCGGATCCAGTTCCGGGGCCGGCTTCGGCGGCTCGAGGCCCAGCGGGTCGAGGTTGGCGGCGAGGTGGCCGCGCATCCGGTAGGCCCGGATCATCATGATGGCGCGCAGGCTGTCCAGCGTGGCGGCGCGGACGGCTTCGGCGGAGGCGCCGGGGGCCTTGCCCTCGACGGCCTTGGCGATCTTGGCTTCGACGGCGGGGGCGACGGTGGCCCATTGACCGTCCAGGGCCGACAGCCAGTCCGGACGGACGGACGGGACCTTCTTGGGCGTCCAGGCCGGATCCTGGGCCGCGCGCTTCACCTGGTCGGCCTGTTCGGCCAGGCTGGAGAAGAAGGCGTTCCACGAGGGCTCGACCGAGGCGGGGTTCTCCGCCCACTGGGCGTAGAGGTCCTCAACGAACGCCGCGTTGGCGCCGTAGAGGAAGCTGGTCTCGGTCAAGACCTGGTTGATGATGCCTGCGTCGTCCGCCATGGATTTTGTCGCCTTCAGATCCGCTTGCTTACGGGAGCGCTACCGCAAGCCCGTAAATATAGTCTCTCAATCGCCCGGGCGCCCGTCGCTTGGCGGGGCCCAGGTGATTTTTTCGGATCGTCGACTGGCGGTCGCAAAAAACCTGGGCCCCGCCGAGGCGGGGTTTCGGTGTTCTAGTTAGCCTTTGAGCACTTCAAGCAGGGTCTCGCCCAGCTTGGCCGGCGAAGGCGAGACGCGGATGCCCGCGCTTTCCATCGCCGCGATCTTGTCCTCGGCGCCGCCCTTGCCGCCCGAGACGATCGCGCCCGCGTGGCCCATGTGACGGCCAGGAGGAGCCGTGCGACCGGCGATGAAGCCGACCATCGGCTTCTTGCGGCCGCGCTTGGCTTCGTCCTTCAGGAACTGGGCCGCGTCCTCTTCGGCCGAGCCGCCGATTTCGCCGATCATGACGATCGACTTGGTGGCTTCGTCGGCCAGGAACATTTCCAGGACGTCGATGAACTCGGTGCCCTTCACGGGGTCGCCGCCGATGCCGACAGCGGTCGTTTGGCCAAGGCCCGCGTTCGTGGTCTGGAACACGGCTTCGTACGTCAGGGTGCCCGAGCGCGACACGACGCCGACCGAGCCCTTCGAGAAGATCGAGCCCGGCATGATGCCGATCTTGCACTCGCCGGGCGTCAGGACGCCGGGGCAGTTCGGGCCGATCAGGCGCGAACGCGAGCCTTGCAGGGCCTTCTTGACCTTGACCATGTCCAGCACCGGGATGCCCTCGGTGATGCAGACGATCAGCGGGATCTCGGCTTCGATGGCTTCCAGGATCGAGTCGGCCGCGAAGGGCGGCGGGACGTAGATCACCGAGGCGTCGGCGCCGGTGGCTTCCTTGGCTTCGCCGACGGTGTCGAACACCGGCAGGCCGATGTGCGTCTGACCGCCCTTACCGGGGGTGACGCCGCCGACCATCTTGGTGCCGTAGGCGATGGCCTGCTCGGAGTGGAACGTGCCTTGAGCGCCGGTGATGCCCTGGCAGATGACCTTGGTGTGAGAACCGATCAGAACCGACATTTAGCGGGCGCCCTTCACAGCGGCGACGATCTTCTCGGCGCCGTCAGACAGATCGTTGGCGGCGATGACGTTCAGGCCGCTTTCCGAGATGATTTTCTTGCCGAGTTCGACGTTGGTGCCTTCCAGACGGACGACCAGCGGAACCTTCAGGCCGACTTCCTTCACGGCGGCGATGACGCCTTCCGCGATGATGTCGCAGCGCATGATGCCGCCGAAGATGTTGACCAGGATGCCCTTCACGGCCGGATCGGCGGTGATGATCTTGAAGGCCGCGGTGACCTTCTCCTTCGAAGCGCCGCCGCCGACATCCAGGAAGTTGGCCGGCTCGGCGCCGTACAGCTTGATGATGTCCATGGTGGCCATGGCCAGGCCCGCGCCGTTGACCATGCAGCCAATTTCGCCGTCGAGGGCGATGTAGGCCAGGTCGTACTTCGAGGCTTCGATTTCCTTGGGGTCTTCTTCCGTCTCGTCGCGCAGCGCCTTGATGTCCGGGTGGCGGAACAGGCTGTTGCCGTCGAACGACAGCTTGGCGTCGAGGACGCGCAGGTGATCATCCGCCGTCACGATCAGCGGGTTGATCTCCAGCATGGCCATGTCCTTGGCCATGAACGCCGTATAGAGCTGGGTCAGCAGCGAGGCGGCTTCCTTGGCCAGGCCGCCGGTCAGGCCCAGGGCCTTGGCCAGAGCGCGCTGGTGGGTCGGCCACACGCCCGTCGCCGGGTCGATGGTGAAGGTGTGGATCTTCTCGGGCGTCGAGTGGGCGACGTCCTCGATGTCCATGCCGCCTTCGGTCGAGGCGACGACCGAGACCTTGCTCGACGCGCGGTCGACCAGCAGCGACAGGTAGAATTCCTTGGCGATCGCCGCGCCTTCTTCGATGTAGAGGCGGTTGACCTGCTTGCCCTTGGGGCCCGTCTGGTGGGTCACCAGCACGCGGCCGAGCATTTCGGCGGCGTTGGCCTTGACCTCTTCGACCGACTTGACGACGCGCACGCCGCCCTTGGCGCCGGGGCCGAGGCCCTCGAACTTGCCCTTGCCGCGGCCGCCGGCGTGGATCTGGCTCTTCACGACGAAGACCGGACCGCCCAGCTTTTCGGCGGCGGCGGCGGCTTCATCGGGCGTGAAGGCGGCGAAGCCGCGCGGCACGGGGGCGCCGAACTCGGCGAGTACGGCTTTGGCTTGATGTTCGTGGATGTTCATGAGGGCCCGGTCTCGACGACGGCTTTCTGAAATGTGGCGGGGTTATAGGAGCGCTATTTCACAGGCGCAACCGCGTGTGGACGATAAGGTGAAGGCTTGCGCGCTTATCGCACCCAATGAGAGGTCATCGCGCATCCCCTGCCCCGTCCCGGCAAGAGAAAGCCTTGACGTTGCGGAATTGTTACCGGTCACACCCTTTTCGCGCG
The DNA here is from genome assembly GCA_041905125.1 of Caulobacter sp. Lineage (GTDB taxonomy): Bacteria > Pseudomonadota > Alphaproteobacteria > Caulobacterales > Caulobacteraceae > Caulobacter. The sequence goes on from JAYRLX010000064.1 coordinate 9,726, forward strand.
ATGACAACGTTTTCCATCGGCCAGGCGCATGGGATCATGCGTCCGAGGCCACGGAAGCGGTCGCCCGTCGCTCCAGCTTGCCCCAGCCGACGCGGCCGCCGCGGATGGCCATGACCACCGACTTGACCACCACGTAGTACATCAGCTGGCGATAGCCGAAGCGCTGGACGGGCAGGAACGGCAGGTCGGCCCAAGGCGCGCGCTTCTCCAGGGCCATGCCCAGGGCGCCGGCCGAAAGATCCACGGCGATGAAGATCGCCCAGTAGACCAGGCCCAGCAGCATGTCGTCGGGACGCCACTCCACCGGGTGGGCCAAGGCGCCGTAGAGGCCGCTGATCAGGCTCCAGACCACCGCCAGGTCGACCAGAGGCGCGGCGACGGCCAGGATGATCTGGAACAGCCAGATCTGCGGCAGGGCCACGAAGCCCAGAACGGGCGTCTTGCGGCTGAACATCGCCCGGCGGTGCTTCCACACGCATTGCAGCGTGCCGAACGACCAGCGGAAGCGCTGCTTCAGCAGGCCGCCGACCGTGTCCGGCGCTTCGGTATAGGCCCGGGCCTCGGGGTCGAAGGCGACCTTCCAGCCGGCGCGCTGGCAGGCGATGGTCAGGTCCTGGTCCTCGGCCAGGGTGTCGGCCGGATAGCCGCCCAGGGCGTCGAGCACGCTCTTGCGCCAGGCGCCGACCGCGCCCGGGACCACCGTCACCGCGCCGAGCGCCGAAAGGGCGCGCCGCTCCAGGTTCTGGGCGGTCACGTACTCCAGAGCCTGCCAGCGGGTGACGATATTGACGCGATTGCCGACGATGGCGTTGCCCGCCACCGCCCCGATGTCAGGGTCCTGGAACCAGCGGGCCAGGCGGCCGATCGTCTCGCGCGGGAACAGGGTGTCGGCGTCCAGCGCCACCACGTATTCGCCCTTGGCGACGGCCAGGCCGCGGTTCACCGCCCGCGCCTTGCCGCCGTTCTCGAACGACAGCAGCGTCACGCGCGGATCATTGGCGAAGTGTTTGCGCACCTCTTCGGCCGTGCCGTCCTTGGAGCCGTCGTCGAGGACCAGCACCTCCAGGTTCTTCCAGTCGCTTTCCAGGATCCGCGCCACCGAGGCGGCGATCACCTTCTCCTCGTTGAAGCAGGGGATCAGGACGCTGACCAAGGGGCCGTGCTCGGGGTCGAGGTCGGCCGGCTCCTCATGGGTCCAGAAGCGGTGAACCAGGGCCAGGCTGGCCAGGAACACCAGCCGCGCCACGCCCAGGAAGATCGCCAGGATGAACAGGGCGCCCATGCCGCTCTGGGTCCAGCGGAAGAAGTCGAAGCCCAGACGATCGATCGCCAGGTCCAGCGCCGTGCGCGAGGTCGGCGGCATCACCTGTTCGGGCGTCATGCCGGCCAGCTCGCCGACCGTGACCAGCTTGTAGCCCCGCGCCCGGATCGCATCGATCAGGCCCGGCAGCGCGGCGACGGTGCGGCTGCGGTCGCCGCCGGCGTCGTGCAGCAGCACCACCTGCCCCGGCCGGTTGCCCGGATTGTCCAGGCGATCCAGCGTGCGGTCGATGATCTCCTGGGGAGCCGGCTTCTTCCAGTCGTCGGGGTCGATCCGCAGGCCCACGGTGGTGTAGCCGAGGGTCTGGGCGATCACCAGCGGCGCCACCTCGTGCGGGGTCGAGGGCTCGGCGTCGCCGAAGAACGGCGGCCGGAACAGGCGCATCGAACGGCCGGTCAGCACCTCGAACAGGCGCTGGGTGGCGTTCAGCTCGACCTGCACCTGGGGCAGCGGCGTCTCGCCGATATTCGGGTGGGTCCAGCTGTGGCCGCCGACATTGTGCCCCTCGGCCACCTCGCGCTGCACGATGTCGGGCCGGCGCTGCATGTTCTGGCCGATCACGAAGAAGGTCGCCGGCGCGTGCTTCTCCTTCAGGATATCCAGCAACTTGGGCGTCCAGCGACCGTCGGGGCCGTCGTCGAAGGTCAGGGCGACCATGCCCTTGCGCTGGCCATAGCGCTCGATGACGTAGGAGCTGGGAATGACGTCATAGGTCTCGTTGGAGATCAGGCCCGTGGCGGGGTCGACCTGCAGGCTGCGCTTGCCGGGCGTCGGCAGCGCCGCGACCCGCAGCACCTCGCCGCCGCCGTCGAAGTCCACGCCCTGGCCGTTGGCCAGGCTCAGCAGGCCGGCCGACGAGATCTGGCCGTACGGCTTGCCCAGCAGCGACCAGACGCCCGGATCCTCCATCCCCATCCGCCACAGGGCGTAGCCGCGCGGCTTCCACGGGTCGGTGACCTTGACCTCGTTGAACAGGGTGACGGCGTCCATGAACCAGACGACGTGATTGTCGCCATTGTCGTCGGTGTACTCATAGGTCGGGTTCAGAACGCTCGGGTCCATCCGGATCGTCGCCCCGGCGTCCTGGGCGTTGCGCATGGCCTCGTGGAACGTCGCCGGCGCCCCCGACGAGCGGCTGCCGTCCTTGTTCAGCGTCCAGTCGTAGCCATAGGCGGCCAGCGCCAGCACGGTGCGGGTCGGGTCGAGGCTGGCGAAGCGCTTGGCCAGCTCGGCCTGGTACCAGTCCTGCCCGGCGTTGGGGCCCGGATCGCCCAGGGCGTAGTGCTGGTCGTAGGCCATCAGCACCAGGGTGTCGGACGCCTGTTCCAGGCGCTTGAGCGGCCAGCCCTCTTCGTCGAACGGCGCGGTGACCCACACTTCGCGCCCCACCGGATCGAAGGCCGCGCGGGCCTCGGCCAGGAACTTGGGATAGGCGGCGAGGCCCTTCTCCGACAGCGCCTCGAAGTCGAAGACATAG
>JAYRLX010000065.1:0-12516 GCA_041905125.1 Caulobacter sp.
AAGAGATAGATGGCGGCGGGCAGCGCCACGCCGCCCAGGGCCGCCGCGCCGGGCAGGATCACGTCGGCCGGACGCGACAGCTGGCCGTCCAAGACCTCGCGCTTGATCTCCAGGCCCACCAGCAGGAAGAACAGGGCCATCAGGCCGTCGTTGATCCAGTGGATGACGCTCTCATCGAGATGGATCGGGCCAACGGCGAAGCCGAAATGGGTCTGCAGCGCCGCGAAATAGGTCGGAGCGAACGGCGAATTGGCGACCACCAGCGCGAGGGCCGCGGCGACCATCAGGACATAGCCGCCGGCGGCCTCGTTCTCCAGGAAGTGCGCCAGGGTTTCGCGGGCGCGTCGGCTGAGGGCGCGCAGGGCCATGGAGATCTCCTCTGGAAGGACGGGAGGTCAGCTAGCCCGCTTCGTCCGTCTCCCGCAATCGGAGATGCGCGCCTGGGCCAGCCGCTGATCGGAGATGTCGCCCAGGTCCAGCCAGTCGGTGAACGGCAGACGATAGGCGCGGTCGAGGAACTCGGCCTGAAAGCGGAACGGCAAGCCGGCGTCGCTGTTCCACAGCATGACGATGCCGGTCTTGGTCGCCGGGTCGAACACCATGGTCGAGCGGTAGCCCGAGACGGCGCCGCTGTGGCCGATCACCCGATGGCCGCGGTAGTTGAAGCTGCGCATGCCCAGGCCGTAGCCGGCATGACTGATCTCCCGCGCGAACGGCGTGCGGCCGTAAGGCGCGGCGGTGCCGATGCGCGGGCGCTGGGCGGCGTCCAGCACGGCGGGCGGCAGGACGTCGGGGCGCAGACCCATCTGCGCCTGCATCCAGACGGCGAGATCGACGATGGTCGAATTGACGCCGGCGGCGCCGGGCACCCGATAGTAGGCCTCGGACATCGGCAGCTCGCGACCTTCGCGATGGGGGCGGGCCCAGCTCTTGGCGTTGAGCAGGCCAGCCTGGCCGATCGAGGCGGTGGTCATGCCCAGCGGGCCGAACAGCTTCCGCTGGACGGTGAGGGCGTAGGCCTCGTGGGTGCGGGTGGCGAGGATCTCGGTGATCGTGTCGTAGGCGACGTTCTGGTAGGTGTGGCAGCGCCCGGGGGCGCAGGCGACCGGCACGTCGCCCAGGGCGTGGCGGATCACCGCCGGATCCTGGCCGTCCTCGAGGCGGTCGTCATAGGCGTTCTTCGGCAGCCCCGTGCGCTGCGACAGCAGCTCCTCGACCGTCAGCTCGCGCTGGGCGTCGCGCGGCAGGCGCAGGGTGGTGTGGAAGGTCTCGACCGGCTCGTCCAGCGACAGCAGGCCGTCGGCGGCGAGCTTGGCGGTCAGGGTTCCGGCCACCGTCTTCGACAGCGAAGCCCAGCGGAACACGGTGTGGGCGTCGACCGGCTGGCCGTCCTTGGCCGAGGTCAGGCCGTAGCCCTGGACGAACGACAGGCGGCCATCCTCGACCACGGCGACGGCGAGGCCCTCCATCGAATGATGCGCCGCCATTTCGGCCAGGCGCTGGTCGAGGGCGCGGTAGTCGATGCGGCCGCGCCAGTCTTCGGGCTTGGTCGGCAGGACGATCGGCGCCGGCGCGGGCGCGTGGGCCGAGGTCAGGGCCGCGAGGGGCGTCGCCGGACGGAAGTGGAACGCCACGGCGGCGCAAGCGACCAGCACGCTCAGCCCGCCGACCGCCAGCCACTTGCGACGCGACATCTTGGGAGCGGAGATCGGGTCCTGCGGGTCCGACAAGGGCGATCGACTTTCAGCGGCGGAAGAGGAGGCCTCGTTCTTATGCGGGGAGCCGTCCGCGCCGCCAAGGGTCCAAGGCGTCGCGCGATGACTGGTCCACAAACAAAAACGCCCCTCGCGAGGAGGGGCGTCTTCGTTTCGGCTGATCGGCGTAAGCCTTAGGCGGCCTTGACCAGCGACTTGGTCAGGATGCCGATGGCGGCTTCGCGGTCGATACGCTCGATGGCGGCGACTTCGCGGGCCATGCGGTCCAGGGCCGATTCATACAGCTGGCGTTCCGAGTAGGACTGTTCCGGCTGGTTCTCGGCGCGGTGCAGGTCGCGGACCACCTCGGCGATCGAGATCAGGTCGCCCGAGTTGATCTTGGCTTCGTATTCCTGGGCGCGACGCGACCACATGGTGCGCTTCACGCGGGCGCGGCCCTTCAGGGTGGTCAGCGCCTGGCTGACGACATTGCCTTCGGCCAGCGGGCGCAGACCGGCGGTCTTGGCCTTCTTGGTCGGCACGCGCAGGGTCATTTTCTCGTGGTCGAAGGTGATGACGTAGACTTCGAGCGACATGCCGGCCACTTCCTGGGTCTCGATCGCCTGAATGTTGCCCACGCCGTGCGCGGGATAAACGACGTGATCGCCGACCGAGAATTCCAGACCAGTCTTGCTCATGTTCGTCCTCATCAATACGGACCCGCGGGGTCCGAACGCCGTCTTCCGTCCCAAACCAAAGGCGACAGGTTTTCGCTCCGCGGAATACTGGTCGCGGGGCCAAGCCTGTCAGGATTTGGAATAGAGCTCTAAGACACCCTTCGCCTTCATCGGGCGCGCCGGCCAGAATGAACTCTGAAGCCGGCTTGTTCGCCAAGACGGACCGTCGCGAAGAACCGCAACCGTCACGTCGGCGAAGACAATAGCATAAAATTCAGCCCGAAGAAAGGGTTGCGTCCAGGCATGCCGGATCGCGCCGCCAAGCTTTCGCATCGCGGCGGGGTTGCAAGCTTCAGAATTCGCGGGGCGATCAGGAGCCCTTGCCGGGCTTTTCGCTGAAGTACTTCTCGAACTTGCCGGTCTCGCGCTCGAACTGTTCGCGGTCTTCCGGGGGGACGCCCTTGACCGTGATGTTCGGCCAGACCTTGGCGTAGTCGGCGTTGATGCGCAGCCACTTGCCGTCGGCTTCGTCCTCGGTGTCCGGCTTGATCGCGTCGACCGGGCACTCGGGCTCGCAGACGCCGCAGTCGATGCATTCGTCGGGATTGATGACGAGGAAGTTCTCGCCTTCGTAGAAGCAATCGACCGGGCACACCTCCACGCAGTCCATGAATTTGCAGCGGACGCAGGCGTCGGTGACGATATAGGTCATCGAAAACTCGAATGAGATCGGGACGAAGTTCGGCGGGCGCGTTTTCGAAGCCTCGCGGCCGCTTGTCAATGCGGCGTGATCGCGTAGGGGGCCAGGAATTCTGAAGGCGTGGCCAGGGCGCTCGCCTTTTGGTGGTCGACGACGCCTCGAAAACAATTTCTTATTGAGTGGCCGTGACTATCGATCTCTGAAACCTTCAACAAAATCAAAGTCGGGAAGTCGACCTAATGATGGGTGAAGTCCGGACGGCCTGGGACGACGACGGGGAGGCCTCGGGCGAGGGGACCCAAGCGCGCGTCCTGGCCTTCGGCGCTTTCGTCCGTGAAACGCCCTTCCCGACCGCCTTGCTGGACGCAAACCTCAAGCTGGTCGCCGTCAGTCGCGAGTGGACGGCGCAGGCGATCGCGCCGGACCTGGTCCTGGGCGCCGACGCCAGCGGCGTCGTGGAGCCCAACGATCGGGCGGCCCTGCTGGCCTGCGCCCAGGAGGGCGTCGATTTCTCCCGCTATCTGAACGCCGTCGCCGAGGATGGCTCGCAGCGCTATTGGCGCACCGAATTCGGCGCCTGTCGGCGGGAGGACGGAAGCGTCTACGCGGTGATGGTCACCGCCCGCGACGTCACGGGCTACGCCGAAAGCGTCCTGCGGGCCGAGCGCGACGAACAGCGCCTGAGGATGGCGCTCGAGCTCGACGACCTGCTGGTGCGCGAATACGACCTGCGCACGGGCGAGATATTCTTCTCCGACACCGCGCCCGGCCTGCGAAAGTGGTGCGTGTTCAGGGACGATCCGCTGGAGATCGTCCACCCCGACGACCGCAGCAATGCGCCGATGTGATCGCCGCCCGCAAGATCGGCGAGGCGCGGGTGTTCGAGTTCCGCCTGAACCGCGACGATGGGGTCGAGACCTGGATCCGCGCCGTCGGCAAGGTGTTCGTCGACCAGGAGGGCAAGCCCGAGAAGCTCGTCAACCTGTTCAAGGACATCACCGACCGTCGCCGCCAGACCGAGGCCATCGAGACCCTGGCCTTCAAGGATCCGCTGACCGGACTGCCCAATCGCGCGCTGTTCCAGCACCGCTTCAACGAGGCGGTCTCGGCGTCCGAGACCCTGGGCGAGATGTTCGGCCTGATCATGATCGACGTCGATCACTTCAAGGACATCAACGACACCCTGGGACACGACGCCGGCGACGTGCTGCTCAAGCGGCTGGCGGGCATGCTGCAGCGGGCCTTCCGGTCCGGCGACACGGTCGCGCGGCTGGGCGGCGACGAGTTCGCGGTGATCCTGCGGGGCCTGCACAGCGAAGCCGACATGATGCGGCCGATCCAGAAGCTGCAGGAGCTGCTGCAGCGGCCCATCGAATATGCCGGCCGCAGCTTCACGGCCACCGCCAGCATCGGGGCGGCGCTGCATGGCGACCCCGAGGCCGACCCGGCCCACATGATCAAGAACGCCGACATCGCCCTCTATCACGCCAAGGAGGAGGGGCGGAATCGCAGCATCGTCTTCGAACCGGCGATGCGGACCGAGCTGGAGCGGCGGGTCGAACTGCTGCGCGACGTCCGGGCCGCCGTGGAGGCGAACGAATTCACCCTGTTCTACCAACCGGTCGTCGATATCCGCGAGCGGCGGGTCGTGGGCTTCGAGGCCCTGATGCGCTGGCTTCACCCCGAACAGGGCGTTCTAACGCCGGCGCACTTCATGGCCGCGTTCGAGGATCAGGCGCTGTCGCTGCGGCTCGGCGACGTGGCCTTCGAGCAGTCGCTGCGCCAGATGCGGGCGTGGCTGGACCAGGGCGTGGAGTTCGGGCGCATTGCGGTCAACATCTCCGCCGCCCAGTTTCGCAGCGGACGCCTGGCCGAAGAGGTGCTGGAGCGCCTGGGGCGCTGGAACGTGCCGTGCGAGCGGCTGACCATCGAGGTCACCGAGAACGTGTATATGGGCTGGGGCTCGGACCTGGTCAGCGGCAATATCAGCCGGTTGCATGCGGCCGGGGTGATGATCGCGCTGGACGACTTCGGCACCGGCTACGCCAGCCTGGCCAACCTGCGGCAGTTCCCGATCGACCGCCTGAAGATCGACAAGTCCTTCGTCCAGAACGCCGAGGACGAGGCGATCGTGAAGGCCGTGATCACCCTGGGCTCGTCCATGGGCATGAAGGTGGTCGCCGAGGGCGTCGAGGACGCCGATCAGCTCGCCGCCCTAATGCGCTACGGCTGTGACCAGATCCAGGGCTACCATTTCGGCAAGCCGATGCCGGCGGACGAGGTGGCGGGGTTCTTGAGGGGGTTTGGCGGCTGACTCAGCAGGCCCCCACCTGATCGCTTCGCGATCGTCCGTCCCCAGCGGGGGCGGAAGGTGATCTTCTTCCCCCTCCGGGGGAGGAGGGCCGTAGGCCCGGAGGGGGCGAGTGACCTACCCCTCCACCGCCTCGTACAGCCCGCGCGCCTCGCTCGCCGGCCCGCGCCGTTCGCCGCAGTCGAGCACGCGGATGGCGATCAGCCGGCCGGCCAGGCCGAACACCAGCACATCGCCGGGCTTCAGCGTCCGGGACGGCTTGTCGATCCGGCTTTCGGCCCCCGCGCGCGTCAGGCGGATGCGGCCTTCGTCGACGAACCTGGCGGCCAGGGAGCGGGTCTTGAAGAAGCGGGCGCGCCACAGCCAGACGTCGGCGCGGGCAGCGTCGTTTGGGGCGTCGCTCACGACGCGGCCTGCTTGGCCGCGGCGGGCTTGCGGCGGCGCGGGCGCTTGCGACGCGCGGGCGGAGGCGGCGGTTCGGTCAGCTTGGCGAGCGCCGCGAACGGCGAGTCCGGCCGCGCCTTGACCGGCTTCTGCTCAAGCTTGGCCGCGCCGCGACGCTTCCAGACGATCGGCTGGTCGGGCTTGGCGCGGATGGCCGGCGTGTAGTCGAGGGCGCGCAGCACGGCCGAGGCCTGGGCGGCGGTCCAGCCCAGCTTTTCCAGCGCCGCATCGGTCAGCACCACGCCGCCCGGCCGCTGCTCGGTGCGCAGCAGGGCGTCGAGGGTCTCGAGCTGCTCGACCGGAACCGTGAAGCCCGCCACGGCGCGCAGACCGCTGGCCGACAGCTCGCGGGCGCTAGGCTCGGGCGAGGGCAGTTTCTCCAGCGTCGTCAGGGCGCCGCGCCAAGCGGACGGATTCAGGGCCCGCGCGCAGGCCACGGCTTCGGCGCGCAGCACGCCGGGGCTGTAGAGGCTGAAGGCGCCGATGCGCACGCCCAGGCTCTTCAGCGTTCGCCGCTCTGCCTGGCTGAGCGCCTTCAGCTCCGGATCCACCGGACGCTTGTCCAGCACGCCGCCGGCCTCCAGCAGCCGGTGGGCGATGCCGCGCGGCAGGCCCCTGAGCTCGCCGCCGGCCAGCGCGCGCTCCAGCTTGCGCAGCGGGGCCAGATGCCGGTCGACTTCGGAGGCCAGGAAGGCGTCCAGCCGGCGCTCGGCGCGCTCGCGCACGGCGGCGGGACCCAGCTCGCCCAGCAGGCGGGCGCGGGGCGAGAGCAGGGGCAGGTCGCGGCGCACCGCGCCGGCCGCCTCGCCGCGCCACAGGATCATGCCGTCGGGCGTCAGGGCGAAGGCGTCGTCGGCTTCGCTGGCCAACACGCCCAGGCGCCGGGCGATCTCGGGGCCGACCGCGCGCTGGGCGGGGGGGGGGGGCGCCGGCGCGGCGAGCGGAGAGGGGCCCGGGGGCGGGGGGGGGGGGCGGCGCGACACGGGGCCGACCACGTGGCCCTCGACGGTCACCTCTCCGTCCTGGCCGACGCCGGCATAGAGGGTCTCACGCTCACCCAGCTGCTTCATCAGCACGCTGGTGCGGCGATCGATGAACCGCGCCATCAGCTTTTCGTGCAGGGTGTCGCTGATCCGGTCCTCAAGCTGGCGGGTCAGGCTCTGCCAGTGGCCGGGATTGGCCACCCAGTCGGGGCGGTTGGCGATGTAGCTGAGCGTGCGAACGCCTGACAGCCGCGCGGCCAGGCTGTCGATCTCGCCGTCGGTGCGGTCCAGCGCCTTGAACTGGCTGTTCACCCAGTCCTCGGGCAGGCGTTTGCGGCCCGTGGTCAGGTCGTCGAACAGGGTGCGCGCCATGCGCTGGTGCTCGTCGTCGGTGGTCTTGCGGAAGTCCGGCGTCTGGCAGACCTCCCACAGCCGGATCAGGGCCGAGCGGTCGGCCTTGCAGCGCTTGATCACGTCCTCTTGCTGGGCCAGGGCCCGCAGGGTGCGCTCGTCCAGCGCCTCGTCCGACAGCTTCAGCCCGCCGCGCTGCGGCGTCTCGGCCAGGGAGCGCAGCAGGCCGGGCAGGGAGCCGAAGTCGAGGCGGGCGTTGCGCCACTCGGCGGCGACGATGGGCTCGAAGGTGTGGCTCTCCACGGCTTCCACGAGATCCTCGTCGATCTCCTCGCAGTCGCCGGTCACGCCGAAGGTGCCGTCGCGGGTGTAGCGCCCGGCGCGGCCGGCGATCTGGCCGACCTCCTGGGGATAGAGCCAGCGGGTGCGCTTGCCGTCGAACTTGCGCAGCCCCGCGAAGGCCACGTGGTCGACGTCCATGTTCAGGCCCATGCCGATCGCGTCGGTGGCGACCAGGAAGTCGACCTCGCCGGACTGGTAGAGGGCCACCTGGGCGTTGCGGGTGCGGGGCGAGAGCGAGCCCATGACCACGGCCGCGCCGCCGCGCTGCCGGCGGATCAGCTCGGCGATCGCGTAGACCGCATCGGTGGAGAAGGCGACGATTGCTGTCCGTCGCGGCAGGCGGGTCAGCTTCTTGGAGCCGGCGTAGGAGAGGTTGGAGAACCGCTCGCGGCTGACGATCTCGGCGTCCGGCAGCAGGCGGCGGACCAGCGGGGCCATGGTCCCCGCGCCCAGGAACATGGTCTCGAACTTGCCGCGGGCGTGCAGCAGGCGGTGGGTGAAGATGTGGCCGCGCTCGGGATCGGCGCACAGCTGGATCTCGTCGACGGCCAGGAACTCGACCTCGCGGGCCAGCGGCATGGCCTCGACCGTGCAGACGAAATAGGCGGCGCGGGCGGGGACGATCTTCTCCTCGCCGGTGATCAGGGCGACGCTGGCCTTGCCGCGCAGCTTGACCACGCGGTCGTAGATCTCGCGCGCCAGCAGGCGCAGCGGCAGGCCGATCATGCCCGAGGCGTGACCCAGCATCCGCTCGACGGCCAGGTGCGTCTTGCCGGTGTTGGTGGGCCCCAGGACCGCGGTCAGCTTCGAAGGGGCCAGGCCGGTCGAACGGTCGCTCATGGACCGAAAGTGGGGCGGGATTCGCGCCGGGGCAAGCGTGGCGGCGGGCGTGGAGGCAAGAGCGGGATGGCGCTATGGTTTTCGCCCAGGAGGTCGCCATGAGCGCATCTGACCCGACGGCCTTCACGCCGCTCTCTGGCGGGTGCCATTGCGGCGCCGTGCGCTACCGCATGGCCGCGCCGCCACGCCGTCACTCGCTGTGCTGCTGCGTCGATTGCCGACGCTGCGCTGGCGCGCCGATGGTGGGATGGGCGTCGGTGGCGGAGGACACACTGACCATCAACGGCCAGACCGCCGTCTACAAATCCTCGGGCGATGTCGAGCGTGTCTTCTGCCCGCGCTGCGGGACGGGCCTCTTCTATCGCAACGCCTCGCTGTTTCCGGGCGAGGTCGATGTCAGCACCGGGACGCTCGACGATCCGAACGCGCTCGTTCCGACAGAGGTGATCCAGGTGGCCGAAGCGCCCGCCTGGTGGGAGACGATCGGGTCGCTGCCTCGGCACGCGCGGTTTCCCGAGGAGGGCGACCCGACGTCGACCTAGGCCGTGACGGTGTCCAGCGCCACGCGCAGGCGGCGGAAGGCGGTGGTCAGGCCCGACGTCGCCATCGACAGGCGGTTGCCGTTGCGCAGCCGGCGATTGGCCTCGGCGTATTCGCCGCGGTTGATCAGCTCGGCCACCTCGAAGGCGGCATGGTGGAACTCGCGGTGCGCTTCCACGCAGTTCAGATAGGTATGGTTGCCGGCCCAGCGTTGCTGGAGCGGCCCATGCAGCCACTGGCCGGTGTTGCATTGACGGTCGGCGCGCAGCTTGGCGGCGTCGACCTGGCGCTTGTCGGCGACGGCGTCGACGAGTTCGTCATAGATCCGGGCGTGCGCGTGCGCTTCTTCGGTAAGGTCCATTTCTAAACCCTAGGGTTGGCTCACATCGGTACGCACTTTTTCGAAAACTCTGGTTTCCAGCCCGTAACCGGGGATCCTTAATTCCCACGTCGGATGTGAACCTTTTTCCCGCGCCTGTGGATGAAGCGCTCAGCGCGCGAACGCCACCTTTCCGTCCACGATGGTCAGCACCGGCTGGGCCGTCAGGATCGCCTTGGGCTCGATGGTCATCAGGTCCTGGTCGAAGGCCGTCAGGTCGGCCTTTTTCCCGGCTTCCAGCGTTCCGAGGTCCTTTTCGCGGAAGGCGGCGTAGGCCGGCGCCCAGGTGAGCATCTTCAGCGCCTGCGCGCGGGTGACGGCCTCTTCCAGATGCCAGTCGGCGTTGGCGAAACCGTCCAGCGAATGACGGTAAACGGCGGCGTAGAATTCGATGCGCGGATCGCCCACTTCCACGGGGGCGTCCGATCCCGCCGCGACCACCACGCCGGCGTTCAGGAAGTCCTTCCAGCGGTAGCCCTCGTGCAGGCGGTCCTTGCCCAGGCGCGCCGGCGCGAAATAGAGGTCGCCGATCGCGTGGCTGGGCTGCATCGAGGCGATCACGCCCAGCTTGGCGAAACGCGGCAGGTCGGTGTCGGCGACGATCTGGGCGTGCTCGATCCGCCAGCGCGCCTTCGTGTCCCCGGCCAGCGCCTCTTCGAACCAGTCCAGCGTCATGCGGTTGCCGCGGTCGCCGATGGCGTGCATGGCGACCTGGGCGTTCACGGCCTTGGCCTTCTTCATCAGGGCCAGGCCTTGGTCGCGGGGCGTCAGCTGCAGGCCAAGGCCCTCGGCGTCGCTATAGGGTTCAAGCAGGGCCGCGCCGCGCGAGCCCAGGGCGCCGTCCATATAGAGCTTGATCCCGCGCACGCGGATCAGGCCGGTGGCGTCGGTCTGCGGGCCCTTGGCCAGCACCTCGGCCGCGCCGCTGGGGTCCATGTAGTTGTCGACCCGGATGTGGAACTGCCCCTTGGCCGCCTCGTCGCGCAGCAGGGCCAGGTCGTCGGCCATGACGCTCATGTTGCCCAGACCCGTCCAGCCGCGTGAGGCGTAGAGATCGCCCGCCTTGCGCAGGGCCTCGCGCTTCAAGTCTTCGCTGGGCGGCGGGATGACGTCCTTCACCAGGCTCTGGGCATGATCGATCAGCATGCCGTCGGGCTGGCCGTCCGGACCTTTGAGGATCTGGCCGCCGGCGGGGGCGGGCGTCGCGGCGGTGATCCCGGCCTTGGCGAGGGCGGCGCTGGAGGCGACGCTGGCGTGGCCGTCCGAGCGGCCCAGAACCACCACCCGGCCCGGCGCGGCGGCGTCGAGGTCGGCCTTGTTGGGGAAGCGCTTCTCGGGCCAGTGGGTCTCGATCCAGCCTCGGCCGTAGATCGCGCCCTCGGGATGGGCGGCGGCGTAGGCCTTCACGGCGGCGACCAGCTCGGCGACGGACTTCACCTGGTCGAGATTGAGCGTCAGCTCGCGCAGGCCAATGCCCGTCAGGTGGGCGTGGGCGTCGACGAAGCCCGGATAGGCGGCGGCCCCCTTCAGGTCGATGTCTCGAGCGCCTTTCGCCGCCTTGGCCTTGGCGGCGGCGAGGTCGCCCACGAACAGGATCCTGTCGTCGCGGACCAGCACCGCCTGGGCGGTCGGCGCGGCGTCGACCCCCGTATGGATCGGGCCGCCGTGGATGAGCAGGTCCCCGGCCTTCGCGCTCGAAAGCGACGTGAAAGCGAGCAGGGCGGCGAGAGCGAGGCGGCGCAAGGGCGATCTCCGGCGGCAAGTTTCGGAAATCGTAAGGGCGGTTCTTCGCCAGCGGCAACAGGCCTGCTATTTTTTCCACATGCCGTCCCAGGGTTTCGCCCTTTTCGACACCAGTATCGGGCGCTGCGGCCTCGCTTGGGGCTCCAGCGGCCTGATCGGCTTGCAGTTGCCCGAGAGCACGCCCGGCGCGGCGTGGTCGCGGCTGCGGCGGCGCTTCCCCGAGGCGGTGGAATCCGATCCCCCGCCCGAGGTCGAGGCGGTGATCGAGCGCATCCGCGATCTGCTGTCGGGCGGTCGCGACGACCTGGCCGACGTGCCCCTGGATCTGCAGGGCCAGTCCGCCTTCAACCTGCGGGTCTACGAGATCGCCCGGGCCATCGCGCCGGGCGAGACCTCCACCTACGGCGAGGTCGCCAAGGCCATGGGCGAGCCGGGCGCCGCGCGCGCCGTGGGCAAGGCCCTGGGCGAGAATCCCTGGCCGATCGTCGTGCCCTGCCACCGGGTGCTGGCGGCGTCGGGAGGCATGGGCGGCTTTTCGGCCCCTGGCGGGTCGGCGACCAAGGCCCGGCTGCTGACGCTGGAGAAGGCCAAGACCGACGCTGTCCCGACCCTGTTCGACCTGGAATTCTCGGTGGCGCCGCCGCGAGTGCGGTGAACGCCCCTTCTCCCCTTGCGGGAGAAGGTGTCGCCGAAGGCGACGGATGAGGGGTCGATAAGCGTCTCGGCTTAGCGACCACCGGCGCGTCTTGGCGGCGGAGACCACCTTCAACCTCTCACCCGACCCGCTTCGCGGGCCACGCTCTCCCGCAAGGGGAGTGGGAAGGCGTGCGCGATGTCATGAAAGAGAGGGGGCTGAGCGCACCCTTAACGCGCGCTAACCCATCGCCGAACAGGGGCGAAACGAATCATGACCGAATCAGCGACGTTCGCCGATTCAGTGTTTGTTCCCTACAATCTATTGTATCTCAATTCGCGTTAACCACAAACGGAAGCTTTGCCTTGGCGGCTATTTCGCGGCCTGCTCGGCGGGACATTCGGCCGAGACGCGCTTGGCGGTCATCACGCCGGCCAGCGGCAGGCCGTTGATGGTCTTCATGTGGATGTTCAGGGTGAAGCTCTCGGGCGTGTACGAGCCGTCGGCGGTCACCGGGGCCACGCGGTCCTTCTTGTCGGTCCACGTCCCCTTCAGCTTGATCTTGCCGTTGGAGACGACATTGGTCGTGTAGTCGCAGCGGTACTTGCGGGTGCAGATCCCGCGCGAGAACTGCTCGACGTCGGCGGGCTTCAGGCACTTGCTCTCGCTGCCGGCCGGGATCGGGCCGACCCGGTAGTCGTACTCCCAGTGTCCGGGGAGAATCGTCTTCGGCGCCGGGGCGGCTGTCTGTCGCGCCTGGCTGGACGCGGCCAGCGGCAGGGCGGCCGCCAGGGCGAGGACGGAAGCGGCGAGGGCGGTCGAACGCATACGACGGGTCTCCTTCATGCGGCTCCATATATAGAGAGCCAGATGAACCG
>JAYRLX010000066.1:0-5383 GCA_041905125.1 Caulobacter sp.
GGTTCAGGGTGTCGGCAAGCTGGTCGACGGGCTGGGCGACCTTGATGGACAGCGACAGGATCCGGCGACCGGCGTCGTCGAAGAAGGCCGCGTCGGTGACGCCCTCGGCCAGGCCGACGATATAGACGCGCCGGCGGTCGCGCAGCACCGCGTCGGCGACGGCGGGGCTGGTGACCAGGAGATCACGGACATCGGACGGCAGCTCGACGATCGCGGACTTGCCCTTGGC
Organism: Caulobacter sp.; assembly: GCA_041905125.1. Lineage (GTDB taxonomy): Bacteria > Pseudomonadota > Alphaproteobacteria > Caulobacterales > Caulobacteraceae > Caulobacter. The sequence continues at coordinate 230 of JAYRLX010000066.1, forward strand.
GAGCTCCAGGGTCGCGGCGGTCTGGTCGGCCGTCAGCACGACGCGCGCGACCTGTCCGTTCATGGAAACGGGAGCGGCCGCGGGCGCGGCCGGGCGCGACGCCGCGCGCGGCGCCGTCTGATAGACATGCGTGCCGGGCGCGGGCCCGTCGGCGAAGACGGGCGTCGCGGTGCTGACGCCCAGCAGGGCGGCCATATGGATCGTCAGCAGCGGGCGGCTCACGGTCGCACCGCCATGACGGTGGTCTGCCCGCCGCGATTGATCCGCACGGCTGCGGCCTCGGCCGGCGCGGCCACGCCGCCGGACGGCGCGCCAGCGTCGGTATAGGCGCGCAGGGCTAGGGTGACGGGACCGCCGACCTCCAGCGTGGCGGTCGTGGCGACCATGGTCTTGGCGTCCTTGTCGGCGGCGGTCTTCTGGTCCAGCGCCAGGACGCGGACATTGCGCATCACGGTCTCGCCGACGATCACCCGCCCGCCGCCCGCGGGCATCGGCGTGTCGCGCGTCGCGATCACATCGACCCGATCGCCCGGCAGGATGAACCCGCCGGCGGTGGTGTCGGCCGAGACCGGCACCGCCACGGCCCGCTTGCCCGGGGTGAGCACGACCGAGAGATAGCCGCCTTCCCCGCCTCGCACGATCTTGCGCGCGGTGATCGGTTCGCCGGTCAGAATGGGATCGCGGACGATGGCGCCGTCCAGCGCCTTGGCGGGATCGCCGCCGATGACCTGACCGGTCACCGCGGCCTTGGCCTGCGCGACAGCGCCCTCGGCCACGCCGCCGCTCTGGGCCGCGCCGTTGGTGATGAAGGCCGCATTGACGGAGTCGGAGGGCCAGGCCTGCCAGCCGATATCGGCTTCGCCCAGACGCGCGCCGACGGCGAGATCATGCTTGGCCACCAACACCTGGGTCATCGGCTTGGCCGGCGCGGCGGCGGGCGCGGCGATGGCGCTGGGCTTTTCAGCCTTGCCGCCCAAGGCGCGCTGCAGGACCACGGCCATGCCGATGGCCGACACGGCGGCGACCAGGACGATCAGGAGGCGGACGGGGCTCATGCGCGGGCGGAACTCGTGCGGTCACTCTGGAAAACCGGGGCCGCCTCCGGGCGAGCACGCGCGATTCAGTCTTGGCCTTTCTGGCCGAAGCGCATGGTCGTCCGCTTATAGTTAACGAGGACTGAAATTCCGGTTAACGCCGGCCCGTCCGCCTGCGGCGGGCTGTCGCGGTCTCAGCCCAGAACGCCTTGAGCCAAAAGCGCTTTTGGGAACGCGATCAGGGCGCCCGTGGCGATGGCGACGCCGTAGGGCAAATCACCGCCCTGTTGGCCGAGCCGACGCACCCAGACAGGCCCGCCCGCCACGAGCGGCGCGACCCAGCCCGAGCGCAGGGCCAGAACGGCGAAGGTCAGCGCGCCGCCGGCCAGGGCGGTGTACAGGAGGAACGGAGCGACCGCCGGCCAGCCCATCCATAGAGCGCAGGCGGCCAGCAGCTTGCCGTCGCCGCCGCCGATCCAACCGACCGCGAACATGGCCATGCCCAGCACCAACGCGGCGAAGCCGACGGCCAGGCAAAGGCCGATCGCGGAAAGACTGGCCCCGCTGGCGAAGGCGGCGGGAACGAAGGCGGCGACCAGGGCCAGAGAAACCCAGTTGGGGATCGTGTAGCTGGTCAGGTCCTTCAGCGCCCCCACGATAGCCAGGGCCGGAAAGACCATCAGCAGCAAGATGTGGAGAGCCTGCATTGCGTCGCGCGCCTGAGTGGGAACCGCCGCATCGTGCGATGACACCCGTGAAGTAAGGGTTTCCCCAAACACAAAAAAAGGCCGCGGCGCCTGAGCGTCGCGGCCTCTCGCTTCCCGAGCGAAATTCTTGGTTCTCTATTCGCCGAGCCCGACGCCCAGGCCGGTGACGCGCGCGCCGGGGCTGAACACAATGCCCAGACCCGTGACGCAGACCATCGTGACAGCCGCGATCAGGGCGACGAAAAGGCCATATTGGATGCCTGCGACGCCGGTTTCATCCTTGGCGAAGGCCTTGATCAGTTGGGTCACGGCGCGATTTCCAGAGAGTGATCCGATGAAATCCAACCTACGCCCAGCGCCATGAATTTCACGTTATTCACTGAGGTTAATTGCAGGTTACTAAGTAGAGTTCGCAACACTTCGGAACCTGAGACAAATAAAAAGGGCCGGGATCAACCCGGCCCTTTTCAGAAAGACTTGTAGAGCGTCGCTTAGCCGGCGGCCGGGGTCGACGCCGGGGTCTTTTCGATCGCCTCGCCGGCCTTGCCGAACGAGGTGCTGAGCTTGGTGCCGAGGCTCGTGACGGCGGTCACGATCACAACGGCGATCAGGGCGACGATCAGGCCGTATTCAATGGCCGTGGCGCCGGATTCATCCTTCAGGAAGCGCGTGACGAACTTGGTCATGACTTGGTCTCCAAAACCAGGGCTTGTGAGTTGAGGTTTCCAAGTCAGCTCGACTTGCCACCCCTCCGAGAACACGATCAACTTCTCGCCCCGCACTTAATTGGTAGTAAATTAGAAATGGTTTATTTCATATTTAGCTAAGTTTATTCGAATTTACTATTATCGAGACTTAACCATAAAGCCAAAATCCAAAGCAAACGTCTGATTCGCCGAAGCTTTTGCACCCCGCCCACGGCATGCCTCAAGGCGGCCCTTAGGCCTTTATTGACCAATCAGCTCGATCCTGGAGGGCGTTGGCTCCCGTCCAAGGCACTCCATGCGTCGCTTTCCGTTCATCTTTGCCGCGCTTCTGGCCGCCTGGAGCGTCGAGGCTTCGGCGCAGTCGCGCCCCCTGCCGGTCGCGGCGGGCCAGGCGATCTCCCTGCCGATGGACGGCGCGGTGCGCGACGTGGTGATCGGCGACCCGGACATCGCCGACGTCAGCGTCGTCAGCGACCGCACCCTGGTCGTGCTGGGCAAGCGGCCTGGCGTCACCAGCCTGCTGGTTTTCGGCCCCGGCGGTCGCCCCCTGACCGATCGCCAGGTCGTGGTGTCGGAAGGCGGCGGCGGCGCCGTGACCGTCTATCGCGGCGCATCGGCCAGCACCTACGCCTGCGGTCGTCAGTGCACGCGCCTTGGCCCGCCGGCGGGCGGCTCTCCCCCCTGATCGCCGGAAAACGCCTCGCTTCTCTAACCAGTGATTAGGGTCGTTCCGCCTAGTCTCGCGGCTGGTTCACGAGGCGTCGCTCCGCATGGCTCATCGCCCCCTTATCGATCGTGCACGCCTTGAAGGTGTCGGGCGGCAGCTGGCGAGACTGCGCCCTGTCCGCGTCGCGGCCCGGTTCGCGCGCGCCGAACGCGGGGCGACCGCCGTCGAATTCGCCCTCGTCTCGATCCCATTCCTGATGCTGGTCATGGCGATGATCGAGCTGGGACTGGTGTTCCTGGTCTCGCTGACCCTGGAGAACGCCATCATCGACGCCGGCCGCACGATCCGGACCGGCGAGGCCCAGACCGCCAAGATCACGGCCGCGGATTTCAAGACAGCCGTCTGCGCCAAGATGAACTGGCTGGGCGACCGCTGCGCCGGCGCCCTGTCGCTGGACGTGCGCACCTACGCCGATTTCGCCAGCGTCAGCGCTTCGAACGCCAGCGGCGCCATGCCCGACCCCATCGCCTGGGATCCTGGCAAGGCCGGTTCGATCGTTCTGGTGCGCGGCTACTATACCTGGCCCCTGGTCACGCCCCTGATGCAGACCGGACTGCAGAGCGCCAACGGCAAGCGGGTCATCTACGCCGCCACCGCCTTCATGAACGAGCCGTACGAGCAATGATGTCCCGCCGGCCATCCCTGCGGCGCTTCTGGCGCGATCGGCGCGGCGCTTCGGCCGTGGAGTTCGCGCTGATCGCGCCGGTGCTGATCGTCATGTACTGCGGCATGGCCGAACTGACCCAGGCGATGATGGCTCAGCGCCGGGTCTCGAACATCACGTCCTCGATCGGCGACCTGACCGCCCAGGCGTCGCAGACGGGCCCCACCCGGACGACGGACGTCTTCAATATCGGCGCGATCATCATGGCGCCCTTCCCGACGACCGGCCTGAAGATGTGCGTCGCCAGCATCGTGTCAGACGCCAATGGCAAGAACACGGTGGCCTGGTCGCGCGCATCCGCGGCGGGCATGACCAACTGCCCCGCGCAGGGCGTGGTGCTGACCGACGTGCCGGCGGCCGTCTTGTCGGCCAACAAGAGCGTGATCCTGGCGCGAGCGGCCTATGTCTACAGCTCGCCGATCCAGCTGGTCCTGCCCAAGCCGCTGACCTTCAACCGCACGCTCTATCTGCGCCCGCGCCGGGTGGACGCGGTGCTGTGGTCGGCGGCGAGCTAGAGCATTTTCCGATAAGTGTGAAACGGTTATCGGATCGAAAAATGCTCTAAACTTTTGGAATAGAGCCCTTTTTATCCGATCTGATTGGTTCAATCAGATCGGAAAGGGCTCTAGGCCGGAAGCGCCGAGCGCAGGCGCTCGACAAGCGGATGGGCGTCGAAAGCCCGATCGCCCAGACGCGAGACCGGACGCACGCCGATCAGGCTGTTGGTCAGGAATACGGCTTCGGCGCGCTCCAGCGCCTCTGGTCCCACGGCGACTTCCTCGACGGCCTGCGCCGCCAGCAGCCGCGCCCGGGTGATGCCGGGCAGCACGCCGCAGTCGAGCGCCGGCGTGAACAGCCGACCGCCCGCGACCCAGAAAAGATTGGCCGCCGCGCCGCAGACCACGTGGCCGCGGTTGTTCAGCATCACCGCCTCGTCGGCCCCGGCGGCGACCGCCTCGGTGCGCGCCAGGACGCTGTCGATATACGATAGGGTCTTCAGGCGACTGGCCGGAGAGCCTTCGTTGCGGCGGACACTTGAGACGATGGCCCGCGCTGGCGTCGTCACCGCCGCCACCGCCGCGACCCTGGCGAACAGCCGGGGCGCCAGGTCAGCGGGCCGATCCAGGCCTCGTCCGCCCGATCCGCCGGTCAGGGTCAGGCGCAGCGCCACACGTCCCGTCGCCGGAACCACCCGACGGCATAGCCCCTCGACCTCCGCTCGATCAAAGGGCAATCCCAGCACCGCGCAGCCGCCGGCCATGCGATCGAGGTGCTCGTCGAGGTGACGGATCTCGCCATCCAGGGCCAGCAGGGT
>JAYRLX010000066.1:5393-8080 GCA_041905125.1 Caulobacter sp.
GAGGCTCTCCGTCAGCGCGCGCCGGATGGCGGCGATCTTGGCCTCGGTCTCCAGCCGCTCGGCGCGTGGGTCGCTGTCGGCGACGATCCCCGCGCCGGCGCGCGCCTCGACCCGCCAGCCGCCGCCATCCTCGACCAAGGCGACGGTGCGGATCAACACGCTGGAGTCGAGTGCGCCATCATGACCCACCCAGAATAGGGACCCGCAGTAGGGACCGCGCGGCGCCTCCAGTCCCGCGATGACCTTCATGGCCTGCACCTTGGGCGCGCCGGTGATCGAGCCGGGCGGGAAGCTGGCCCGCAACAGGTCGGCGACGCCGCGCCCCTCGGCCAGCCGCGCGGTGACAGTCGAGACCAGGTGGTGAACGTTGGCGAAGCTCTCGATCCTGAAAAGGTCCGGGGCGCGGACGCTGCCCGGCGGACTGACCCGCGCCAGGTCGTTGCGCATCAGGTCGACGATCATCAGGTTCTCGGCCCGATCCTTGTCGCTGGCCAGCAGCTCGGCGGCCAGGGCCAGGTCCTGCGCCGGGTCGCGGTCGCGCGGGCGGGTGCCCTTGATCGGTTTGGTCTCGATCGTCCCGTCCGGGAGAACCTTCAGGAACCGTTCGGGCGAGTTGGAGACCAGCGCCCGCCCCGGCAGCCGCAGATAGGCCGCGAACGGCGCCGGGCTCTGGCCGCGCAGACGGGTGAAGAGGTCGAACGGGTCGACGTCGGCCGCGAGCCGCCCCCGCCAGGCGCGGGCGATATTGGCCTGGAAGATTTCGCCGGCCCGGATGCGCTCGACCACCTCGGCGACGGCGGCTTCGTAAGCCGCGGGATCGTCGGCGGCGAGGTCTGGGCACAGAGCCCCCTTGGGCTCTCGGTGCGGGACGGCGGGGGCGTCTAGCCAAGCCAGGGCGCCGCGGGCGCGGTCCTCCGCCGCGCCGTCGGTCGCGCCGCGTCCGATCGCCAGCACCTGGCGCGCGTGATGGTCGAAGGCCAGCAGCGCCGGATAGCGGGCGCAGGTCAGGTCCGGCCAGTCGGAGCGCGCGAGGCCGAGATCCTCGATCCGGTCGCCCAGCTCGTAGGCGGCCAGGCCCACCACGCCTCCTTGGAACGGCGGGCCGTCCGGGTCGCTCGGCTGGCGCGGTCCCAGGAGGTCGGAGAGCGTCTTGAACGGATCGGAAGCATCGTCAGCGGTCAGGCTGAAGGTCTGGTCCGGCGCGCGCAGCAGATAAGACCACCGCCCGCCCTGCCCGCCCGACATCAGAACGCAGGCGTAGGCCTCGTCCCGGAAGGGCGCCATGGCCCAGACCGGCTCGCGCCAGGGGGCGGTGAGGATGACGACGCGGCGCATGGGGCCGAAGTAGCAAAATCCTCTCCCTAGAGGGAGGGGAACTAGATCTCCCGCCCTCCGCCCTTCACGGTCGAGAGCCCCACCAGCCCCACGACCATCAGCGCCGCGATCGGAATGAAGCCGGCCACCTGGGCTTGGGCCAGCTTGGTCGCCAGGGCCACCAGCAGCGAGCCCAGCCAGACCGTCGCCGTGCCGGACAGCGAGAACAGACCGAAGAAGGCCGCCATGCGATCGGGAGGCGCCAGGCGCACCAGCAAGGTTCGGCTCGAGGCGTATTGCGCCGTGACGAACACCGCGATCAGCAGGCTGCAGCCCAGATAGACGAGCTCAGGCAAGGTCTGGAACAGCGGCCCGTTCCAGACGGGCGGATGGGACCCCGCCGGCCACGGCCAGAGGTACAGGATCTTCTCCCGGTTGGTGCCGATCATGCCCAGCAGCATCAGGATGCAGCCGACGATCTCGGCCTGGACGGCGCGACGCGGGCCCAGGGTGCGATCCAGCACGGGCGCCAGCAGGCCGCCCAGCACGCCGAAGACCGACAGCGAGACGCCATAGGCCAGCATCTCCAGTTCGCCCCATCGCATCAGGCCAGCGGCGAACAGGCCGCCGAAGATGATCATCGCCGTCATGCCGTCGCAGTAGAACATCCGCGCGCCCAGGAACTTGGCGACCTCGGCGTGGCCCTTCAGGTTGGCGAAGGTGTCGGCGATCAGTCTCACGCCTTCCTTCAGCGACGCCCCCATGGAGACGCCGGTGCGGGCCGCGTCGCGCGTCCACAGGAAGAACGGGATCGCGCCCAGCAGCATGACCACGGCCGACAGCGGCCCCGCCAGGCGGCTGGGCTCGTTGTCCGCCTGGCTGAGGCCGAACAGCGGCGCGGACGGCACGAACGACCAGGGGACCTGCCCGGGCAGGACGAAGGCCCACATCACGAAGATCAGCAGGGATACCGACAGCCCGTTGGCGATCGCATAGCCCAGGCCCGACAGCACCGGCTCCTGGCCAGGCTCGGCCGCCCGCGACAGCAGCGAGTTGTTGAGCACGTCGCCCAGGTTATAGGCCACGCCCAGGGTGATCAGGGCCGCGCCGACCACATTAACCGGCAGACCGCCGGGCTTGGCGAACCACAGCATCAACAGGATGGGCAGCATGATCGCCAGGACCAGCGCCATGAACGGCTTGCGCGGTCCGTAGCGCTCGATCGAGGCGCCCAGCAGCGGCGCGGTCAGGGCGGTGATGATCCCATAGACGGTCGAGATGTCGGCGACGGTCGCCTGGCCCTTGATCGGGTCGCCGACCAGCACGCGCGAGAAGTACGGCGCGAAGACATAGATGGTGACCAGGATGACATA
>JAYRLX010000066.1:8090-12508 GCA_041905125.1 Caulobacter sp.
CATAGGGGTCGCGGCTGCCCTGGTGCAGGATCCAACTGAGCGCCCCGCGCGAGAGCCGTTTTCGCGGCTTGGGGACCAGGACGTCCTCGGCGCCCGCTTGACCCAGGACCTCGCTAACGCCCGGAGGCGTCCCCGCCAGCTCGCTCATACAGCACCCTAATGTCACCGGCCCTCTGACGGGGCCATGCGACGAGGCTGGACCTTAAACGAGCGTTTGTCACCTTAAGGATTGGAGCGCCATTTTCTCCGACCTCCCCGGCGAATGCCGGGGCCCAGATTCATCCGGAGAGGCTTGGGTGCGCGCGCCAAAAGGCAGGGCTTTGCGGAAAAGATCAGCGCCTTCGAACTGGACCCCGGCATTCGCCGGGGAGATCGGCTAAAGCAGGATATGCGCCCGCACCCGCTCGCGCGCATCCGCGTCCAGACCGACCACCTGCGCCAGATAGCCGTCCAGCGAGCCGCACTCTTCCTTGATCACCGCGAAGGCCGCGGCCAGGTAGCGGGCCTCCACGCCCATGGCCGCGCGCATGGCGGCCTCGTCGGGGCGGCGACCGGTGAGCTCTTCAATGTGGTCCATGAAGATGCGGCCGCGCCGGTCGAAGCGCGAAGGGTCGTTGGTCAGCAGGTAATCGTCGATGACGTCGTCGTCGGCCACGCCAGCGATGTGATGGGTCAGGGCCGCCAGCACGCCGGTGCGATCCTTGCCCGCCGCGCAGTGGATCAGCGCCGGTCCCTTGCCCTCGGCGAGCGCGAGGAAGAAGCGGCGGAAGAGGTCGATGTGCCGTTCCTTGAACGGCAGGCGGCGATAGTACTCGTCCATGTAGTCGTGGACGGCGTCCTCGGTGAGATCCGTGCTGGTGATGAACTCCATCCACGGGTCGACCCCGGTCACCCCCAGGTCGTTGTCGATCACCTGGGCGGAAAAGTCTTTCCAGCGGCGCGAGGGCGAACGCTCGCGCTCATTGGGACGGCGCAGGTCGACCAGGGTGACGATGCCCAGGGCCGCCAGGGCGTCGAGATCCTCGTCGGTCGCCTCGGCCTGGTGGGCGGCGCGGAACAGCACGCCCTTCTTCAGTCGCCCCGCCCCCGCGGCGTAATCGCCGAAGTCACGGAAATTCTCGACGCCTTGCAGGGGGATCAGTCTGGTCATGCCCGGGGATTTAGCGGCCCGGCCGGCCGATGGCGAGAGGGACGCGGCGTCACCACCACTTGGCTTGTCGATCCTCCGCCGTCGCGGGCCGCGCCTTCCACAGGAAGACGAAGTTGCGATGCTCGGCCCAGGTCTGGCCCTCGAGGCCATCGGCGGCCTGGCAGACGCTGGTGTGGTATGGCCCTTGGCCATCCGTCGTGCGGAATCTGGCGCAGGCGCGGCCCTTGGAGATCTTCCAGCGCCCGGCCTGGATGTCGCTGTCATAGAACCCGCCGGTCACGCGGCCGTCGGCTTCGAGGCGCAGACTCATGCCCTTGAAGTAGGGCTCTTCCGGCTTGGCCGAGAGATCAACGACCCAGTCGCCGGCCAGCGGGGCGGGCGGCGTAGCCGCCTGAAGTGAAACGGCGAGCAGCAAGGCGAGCATGGGCGTCTCCAGCGACGATGGATAACGCCGTTACGCCGTGCGGCCCGTCTTGGACGCTATCGCCGAAGCAGAGGCTGGATCCGGTCCTGCAGCGGCTGATCGATATAGGTGTGAAACAGCCAGGCCGCGCCATAGGCCAGAGGGAAGCCGGCCAGCCACATCAGCCACTGCCAGCCTATGCCGATCGGCACCGTGTCGATCAGCTTGTGGATGGCGCTCCAATAGATCACCCCGACGAAGATGTGGGTGATGAACAGGGCGAAGGACAGCTTGGCGCCCTCCTCGATCCAGGCGCGGGGGCGCTTGACCGGCATGCGGCCCGCACCCAGCACGATCATGGCGATGGCCAGCAGCGACGGCGCGTCGAACATCCACTCGTCGGGCAGGGCGTAGCGGTCCAGCGGCTGGGTCACGATCAGCAGGCCGACGCCACCCCACAGCAGCCCCTTGGCCGCGCGCTCCGAGGGCCAGCGCAAGTCGACCGCGCGCGCCAGGCAGACGCCCAGGATGAACAGCGGCAGCGCCCGCACGACGCCGAACTGGAACTGCAGGTCGGCCAGGGCGTGGTGGAAGACGACCTCGGCCAGCACCTCGAAGGCGGTCAGGATCAGGAGACCGATCAGCGGCAGCAGCCAGGCGTGGCGGATCTTGCTGACATTGCGCCAGAACAGCGGGAACAGGGCGTAGCAGACGATCAGGGCCGACAGCGACCAGCTGGGCAGGTTCCAGCCGTCGCTGGGAAAGCCCCAGGCGTGGATCAGCAGGGCCTGGGTCGGCAGCTGGTCCCAGGCGAAGCGGCTGGGCTTGTGGGCGTCGGTGCCGAAGCTGTTCAGGATCAGCACCAGCACGGCCAGCATCGCCAGCACCACCAGATGCCCCGGCCAGACCCGCGCGGCGCGGCGCGCCCAGAAGCGCGGCGTGCTGATGTGCCCCTTCAGCACCGAGCCGCCATAGGCCCGGCCCAGAACATAGCCCGACAGCATCAGGAAGAAGTCCGTGGCCAGGAAGCCGCGCGAGAACACCTGGGCGAACCGCTCGATCCGCATCGGGCTCTCGGCGCCGTAGTGATAGACCACGATCAGCAGGGAGGCGAGGAACCGCAGGAAATCCAGGGCGCCGCCACGCACGACCTCCTTGCCGGGGGACGCTGGCGCGGCTTCCGACGAGGACGAGGCGGAGGGGGTAATCGGAGCGGTCACGGCTCGCGCATACCAAAGCCGCTCGCGCCGGGAAAGCGCCTGCTTGCGACGAGGCCGAACGACGCCTATCTGTAACTTATCTTGTTTCTAATGAGCTCGACCATGTCCCGCACGCCCGTCCTTTTCCTCGGCCACGGCTCGCCGATGAACGCGATCGAGGACAATGCCTGGAGCCGCGACTGGGCGCGCCTGGGCCGCGAGCTTCCGCGCCCGCGCGCCATCCTGATGGTCAGCGCCCACTGGGAGACGCGCGGCGCCTCGGCGGTCAGCGCCGCGACCGCGCCGGAGACGATCCACGACTTCGGCGGCTTCCCCCAGGCGCTGTTCGACGTCCAGTACCGCGCGCCTGGCGATCCGGCCCTGGCGGCGCGGGTGGCCGAGCTCTTGTCGCCCGATCCGGTGGTCCAGCACCCGACCCGCGGCCTCGACCACGGCGCCTGGGGCGTTCTGAAGCCGATGTATCCGGCCGCCGACATCCCGGTGGTCCAGCTGAGCCTGGATCGCGGCCGCCCGGACCGCTGGCACTACGAGGCCGGCAGGCGGCTGGCGCCGCTGCGCGACGAGGGCGTGATGATCCTGGGCAGCGGCGACATCGTCCACAATCTGCGCGCCGCTGACTTCCGTCGCCCGGAAGCGCCGCCCTGGGCCGACCGCTTCAACGAGAAGGCCAAGGCGCTGATCCTGGCCGGCGACCACGACGCCTTGATCGACTGGCGGAGCCTGGGCCCCGACGCCGAGGCCTCGATCAACAGCGCCGAGCACTACCTGCCGCTGCTCTATGTCCTGGGCGCGGCGGGCCAGAATGAGCCGGTCAGCTTCTTCAACGACGACGTCTTCGCGGCGATCTCGATGACGGGCGTGAAGGTGGGGTGAGGCGCTCGCTCACATCACCGCCGCCGCCTGCTTGGCCGCCTCGACCCGCTGGTCCATCGCCTTGCCGTAGAGCGCGCTGATCCGCTCCAGCACCTTCGCTGGCGCGGTCTCGGGACGTCCGGCGTCGAACGGCGGCGCGGGCGCGTACTCGACCGCCAGCTGGATGCCTTGCGCCACATCAGCGCCGGCCAGTTCGGCGATCAGGGTCAGGGCGAAGTCGATGCCGGCCGTCACCCCGCCGCCGGTGATGTAACGACCGTCCCGCGCCACCCGCGCCGGGTCCGGGATCGCGCCGAAATATTCCAGCTGATCGCGCCAGGCCCAGTGGCAGGCCGCGCGCTTGCCCTTCAAAAGGCCCGCCGCGCCCAGCACCAGCGAACCGGTGCAGACCGAGCAGACATAACGCGCGCCGTCGGCCAGCCGGCGGATCTCGGCGATGAAGTCGCGGTCGCCCATCGCTTCCGTGGTCCCGAAGCCGCCGGGCACGATCAGCACGTCGCAGGTTTCGATGTCCGACAGCCTGGGCAGATGCGCGAAAACCAGGCCGTCGGCCTCGATCTCGCCGCCCGCGAGACTGGCGACCGTGACCTTGGCGCCCGGCAGGCGACACAGCACCTGGTGCGGGCCGGTGAAGTCCAGATGGGTCACGCCCGGGAACAGGGCGATGACGATCGAAATGGGCTGGCTCATGCGGTTGTCTCCGTCACGATTGACGGGAAGAACATGGTTCGACTAGCGTCTGGCGGAAATGACATAGTTCCCACGGATTCAG
>JAYRLX010000521.1:0-2230 GCA_041905125.1 Caulobacter sp.
CGCTGGTCGTCTGGGACGCCGACGACGCCGACGCCGCCGCCGCCCTGGTCGTGCAATCGGCCTACATCACGACCGGCCAGCGCTGTTCGTGCGCGCGGCGACTGATCGTGCCGGACGACGGCTTCGGCAAGGCCGTGATCGAGGCGACGGCGGCGCTGGCCGATCGCCTGACGGTCGGGCCATGGAACGGCGCGGCCGAGCCGTTCATGGGGCCGCTGATCTCGGCGCGCGCGGCCACGGCCGCTCGCGCGACGGCCGAGGCCATGCCTGGCGACAAGATCCGCGCCCTGGGATCTGTGCCGGGTCTTGGCGACGCCTTTGTCACGCCGGGCCTGGTGGACGTGACCGGCGCCGACATTCCTGATGAAGAGCTCTTCGCGCCCTGGCTGCAGGTCCGACGTGTGGCCAGTTTCGACGACGCTCTGAAGGCGGCGAACGCCACGCGCTATGGCCTGTCGGCGGGGCTTATCTCAAATGAATCAAGGCGCTGGGAGGCTTTCCTGAACCGTATTCGCGCGGGGGTGGTGAACTGGAACCGCCCGACCACTGGCGCCGCGGGCTCGATGCCGTTCGGCGGCCTCGGCGCGTCAGGCAATCACCGGCCCAGCGCCTATTACGCCGCCGACTATTGCGCCTATCCCGTGGCCAGTTTCGAGGCCCAAGCGGTTGCCGATACGTTCAAGGACATCAAAGGCTTGCGACCATGACTTCCGCCGTCGAGGCAAATTGCGACGGCCTGGTTGGACCGACCCATTCCTATGTCGGTCTCTCGCCCGGCAACCTGGCCAGCACCCGCAACGCCGGCGAGGTGTCTAACCCGCGCGGCGCGGCGCTGGAGGGGCTGGCCAAGATGCGGCGGCTCTACGACCTGGGCCTGCCGCAGTTCGTTCTCGCGCCGCATGAGCGTCCGGCGACAGACTTCCTGAAGTCCATCGGGTTTTCCGGCGGTGACGACACCGTGCTTCAAGACGCCTGGAAGGTCGCGCCGGCCTTGGCCGCCGCGGCCTTCTCGGCCTCGTCGATGTGGGCCGCCAACGCCGCCACGGTGACGCCCAGCGCCGACGCCGCCGACGGCCGCGTCCACCTCACGCCGGCCAATCTGCTGACCAACCTGCATCGTAGCCTCGAGGGGGAGCAGACCACGCGCGCCCTGCGACGCCTGTTCCCCGACACGCGGCGTTTCGCCGTCCACGATCCTCTGCCAGCCCAGCCTCACTTCGCCGACGAGGGCGCCGCCAACCATGTGCGGCTCTGCGCGGAACATGGCGCGCCGGGCGTCAACCTGTTCGTCTGGGGGCGCGAGGCTTGGGAGCATTGGGACGGCAGGTTCCCGGCCCGCCAGACCCGCGAGGCGTTCGAGGCGATCCAGCGGCGTCACGGCGCCACGCGTCCGGTCCTTCCTCGTCAGGCCAAGGCGGCGATCGCGGGCGGCGCCTTCCATAACGACGTGGTCTGCGTCGGCACGCGCGAGTGCCTGTTCTTCCACGAACTCGCCTTCGAGGACCGCGCGGCAATGAAGCGAGAGGTGCGCGTCGCCGCGCAGGGGCTATTTGAACCGGTCTTCGTCGAAGTCTCGGAGGCCGAGCTGCCGATGGCGGACCTGGTCGCCAGTTATCTGTTCAATTCCCAGCTGCTGGTGGTCCCCGGCGAGGATCGCCTGCTGCTGTTGGCGCCGGCCGAGACGCGCGACAACCCGCGCGCCCACGCGGCGGCCGAGGGCCTGGCGGCCTCCAATGGTCCGATCGGACGCGTGGAATATGTCGATGTGCGCCAGAGCATGCGCAACGGCGGCGGGCCCGCCTGCCTGCGCCTGCGAGTCGTGCTGACCGACGAGGAGCTCGAGGCCGCCAACTCGGCGCAGCGCTTCACGCCGGGCCTGCACACGACCCTCGCGAACTGGGTGGAGCGCCGCTATCGCGACAGCCTTGCGCCGGCCGATCTGGCTGATCCGCTGCTGCTGACCGAGAGCCGCGAGGCTCTGGACGAACTCACCCAGATCCTCGATCTGGGCGGTGACTTCTATCCGTTCCAGAGGACCGCTTGAGCATCACCATCCGCGCCGCGACCTTCGCGGACAGAGACGCCATCGTCGCCCTGCACAGGGCCGCCGCCGTCACGCCCGGCGCCCTGGCGCGCGCCCCGGAAGAGGTGACGCCCGCGTATGCCGAGGCCGCGATCGGAAGCGACATCTGCCTGGTGGCGATCGACGCCGACGGCCTCGTCTGCGGCG
>JAYRLX010000067.1:0-12481 GCA_041905125.1 Caulobacter sp.
GAATAGGGCGAGCGCGGATCGTAGGGCGTGGTCTCGCTGAACAGGCCTTCCGCGCCCAGGCTGCCGAACACCTCGTCGGTCGAGATGTGGTGGAAGCGGAAGCGGTCCTTGTCCTCGCCCTCAAGACCCTGCCAATGCTCGAGCGCCGCCTGCAGCATCACGTATGTGCCGACGATGTTGGTCTGGATGAACTCGCCCGGGCCGGTGATCGAGCGGTCGACGTGGCTCTCGGCGGCCAGGTGCATGATCACGTTGGGCCGGAAGGCCTTGACCGCGGCCGAGACCGCCGCCGCGTCGGCGACGTCGCCTTGCACGAACTGGTAGTCCGCCTTGCCCGCCAGCATCGCCAAGCTGGCCGGCGAGGCGGCGTAGGTCAGCTTGTCGAAGTTGAGGATCGCGACATCGTTCTGGCCCGCCAGGTGGCGGCACACGGCCGAGCCGATGAAACCGGACCCGCCGGTCACCATCACGCGGAGATTCTGCTGCGACATGCGCTGGATAGCCCTCGGCAATCTGAGAGCCAGCCCGTACTCCAGTTTTTAGTGTACTTGCAACCGTCCAGGCCTAGGCGGGGCGTCAGTCGGTGAACACCACCGTCTTGCGGCCGTTCAGCAGGACGCGGTCTTCCAGCCGATAGCGCAGAGCTCGCGCTAGCACCCGGCGCTCGATATCGCGCCCCTTGCGGACCAGGTCTTCGGGCGTGTCGCGATGGCTGATCCGCTCGACGTCCTGCTCGATGATCGGACCCTCGTCGAGGTCGCCGGTCACGTAGTGGGCGCTGGCGCCGATCAGCTTCACGCCGCGCGCATGGGCCTGGTGGTAGGGCTTGGCGCCCTTGAAGCCCGGCAGGAACGAATGGTGGATGTTGATGCAGCGGCCCTGCAGCTTGGCGGCCAGGCCGTCCGACAGCACCTGCATGTAGCGGGCGAGCACGACGATGTCGGTCTTCGTCTCCTGGATCAGCTTCCAGAGCTCGGCTTCCTGCTCGAACTTGGTCTCCTTGGTCACCGGCAGGTGATGGAAGGGCAGGTCCGAGAGATCGATGTGGGCATAGGTCTCGGCGGGGTGGTTCGAGACCACGCCGGTGATGTCCATCGGCAGCTCGCCAATGCGCCAGCGGTAGACCAGGTCAGCCAGGCAGTGGTCGAACTTGCTGGCCAGCAGCAGCACCCGATAGCGATCGGCGCGGTTGCGCAGGGTCCACTTCATCTTCAGCGGCTCGGCCAGCGCGCCGAACTCTTCACGCAGGGCCGCTCGGTCGGCGCCGTCGGCGTCGAACACCACGCGCATGAAGAACTGGCCGGTCTCCTGGTCGTCGAACTGCTGGGCGTCGAGGATGTTGCAGCCGCGCTCATAGAGGAAGGCGGACACCTTGGCGACGATGCCGCGCTGGTCGGGGCAGGAGAGGGTCAGGATCATGGTCCGCTCCCTCTAGAGAACCGCGCCCGCCAAGAAAAGCCCGCAGTCGCGCCCATCGGGCATGAAATCGCTCGCCAACTCACCCCGAGGCGATCGCGGGCGCACGGTCATGCCCCTCCAGAGATCATTGGGCGGTGAGAGGGCCGAGCCGGGTAGTCGTGACCGGGGGAACGGGTCTAGGCTCGTCCGATGATTTCCTCCTCAGAAGTCTTATCCGACCGCGCCATCGACATCCTGGCCAAGCTGGTGGCCTTCGACACCACCTCGCGGCGCTCGAACCTGGATCTGATCCGGTGGGTCGAGGGCTATCTCGCCGACCTCGGCGTGCCCTCCAGGCGCGTGCCCAACGCGGACGGGACCAAGTCGAACCTGATGGCGATGATCGGCCCGGCGGTGGAAGGTGGTGTCGTGCTGTCGGGACATACCGACGTCGTGCCGGTCGACGGCCAGCCCTGGTCCAGCGATCCCTGGACCCTGACGGAGCGCGATGGTCGCCTCTACGGCCGCGGAACCTGCGACATGAAGGGCTTCCTTGCGTTGGCGCTGGCCGCCGCGCCAGACCTGGCCAAGGCCACGCTGAGCAAGCCGGTCCATCTGGCCTTCTCCTATGACGAGGAGGTCGGATGCCTGGGCGCACCGGACATGATCGAGGTCATCGCCCGCGAGGCGCCGCGTCCCGCCCTCGTCGTGGTGGGCGAGCCCACCGACATGGTCGCCGTGCGCGCCCACAAGGGCATCGCCAGCTTCATTGTCACCGTCACCGGTCGCGAAGCCCATTCCAGCCTCACCCACCTTGGCGTCTCGGCCAACATGGCGGCGATCAAGCTGATGGCGATGCTGGTTGCGCTTTCCGAGCGCCTGGAGCGCGAGGCCGACCCGAACTCGCCGTTCACGCCCAAGGGCGCGACCCTGACCGTCGGCCAGGTCAACGGCGGCACGGCCGTAAACATCCTGGCGCGCGAGTGCGTCTTCGTTTTCGACCTGCGCACGCCCGCCGGCATGGATCCCGAGGCCCTGCTGGCCGACTTCTTCGCGGCCGCCCAGCGGATGAACGCCGAGATCAAGGTCAAGGCGCCGGAAGGCGGCGTGAGAATAGAGCGCCGCTCTCTGACCCCAGCCTTCGCGCCGGAAGAGGACGGCGTCGCCGAGGCCTTTGCGCGCAAGCTGGCCGGCGACAACGGACCGCCCCGCGTCGTGCCGTACGCCGCCGAGGCGGGGCAATTCCAGGGCGCGGGCTTCTCGACCGTGATCTGTGGCCCCGGCTCGATCGATCAGGCTCACCAGCCCGACGAATATGTCGAGATCAGCCAGATGCAGCGCGGCGCGGCCTTCATGCGCCGATTGATCGAGGACCTGTCCGTCTAGAGGCCGCGCGCCTTGCGGATCACCAACCGCCGGCCGATGAAGGCCGCCGGGTCGATCGACATCACCCGCAGGATCGCGCCAGGCGAGGCCTTGCGCCTGGCCTGGATCGCGCGGCGATCGGCCATGACCGCGTCAAGGTCGTCGCGCTTCAGCGCCGCCTTGATCCCCCGGATGGCGGGAGCGACGTCGCCGCGCCGCCAGTGCAGCAGCAGAAGACCGGCCGTCACGGCGACGTGCAGCGGCAAGGTGACCGGGAACAGCCAGCCCGGCGTGTTCTTCAGGAAGGTCCAGACGCGGTTGCGGGAGCCGTGGAAGATGGCGAAGTCCGAGCGCACGCCTGTGCTGGCCGAGCCAACATGCGCCACCTTGGCCTTGGGCAGCAGCAAGGTCGGCTGGCCCATCAGGCGCAGGCGATAGCCCAGGTCGACATCCTCGCAGTAGCAGAAGTAGCGCTCGTCGAAGCCGCCGACCTCGAGGAACAGCTGGCGGTCGATCAGCATGGCCGCGCCGCAGGCCGAGAACACCTCGCCCTCGGGAAGGGCGGCGGGCGCCTTGCGGCCGTAGCCGCCCCGGAAGGGTATGCCCGCGCTGGTCAGGTTATCGCCCGCGCCGTCCAGCAGGCCTGGCTGATCGGCCGACAGCTGCAGCGAGGCGAAGCTTTTCACCGTCGGGTGGCGTCCGACGCCCGCCATCAACTCCTCCAGCCAGTCCGGCTCCGGATAGGCGTCGGGGTTCAGGAGCACCAGCCACCGCCCCTTGGCGCGCCGGGCGGCGAGGTTGTTGCCGACCGCGAAGCCGAGATTCGCGCCGGCTTCGACGAAATCGACCCAAGGATACGCCCTGGCGGCGGCCTGGGGCGCGCCGTCGGTCGAGGCGTTGTCGATCAGGATCGTCTCGAAATCGCGGAAGGTCTGAGCTTCAAGCCGTGACAGGCATTCGGCCAGGGTCGGGCCGCTCTGGTAGGAGACGATCACCACGGTGACCGCCGGGCCGCTCTTGTGTTCCATCGTCTCAGGCGGCATCGGTGGCCAGTCGTTTCTCAAATCGAAGTACGCGTCATGAAGATCACGCCGCTGGCGATCCCCGAAGTGCTGCTTATCACGCCCGCGCGCCATGGCGATGAGCGCGGCTGGTTTTCCGAGACTTTCCGCCAGGCGGCGCTGGAGGAAGCCGGCTTCAAGGCGGCCTTCGTGCAGGACAACCATGTCCGCTCGACGACCCGCGGCATCCAGCGCGGCCTGCACTACCAGAAGCCGCCGCACGCCCAGGACAAGCTGCTGCGCTGCGTGGTCGGGGCGATCTTCGACGTCGCGGTCGATATCCGCAAAGGCTCGCCGACCTATGGCCAGTGGGTCGGCGCCGAGCTGTCGGCCGAGAACCGCCAGCAACTGCTGGTCCCCAAGGGCTTCGCCCACGGCTACGTCACCCTGACCGACGCCTGCGAGGTGCTCTACAAGGTCACCGACTACTACGCGCCCCAGGCCGAGGGCGGCGTGCGGTGGAGCGATCCGGCGATCGGGATCGACTGGCCAATCCCGGTTTCCGAGATCAACGCCAACGACCGCGACAACGCCGCGCCGCTGCTGGCCGAGATCGACTCGCCGTTCGTCTACGAGAGCTGATGATGCAGGACTTCACCGACTTCTTCTGGACCTCTTCCGAAGGCCTGCCGCTGCACGCCCGGGATTACGCCCCCAAGGACGCGGCCGGAAAGCTGCCGGTGATCTGCATCCACGGCCTGACGCGCAACGCCCGAGATTTCGAGGACCTCGCGCCGAGAATCGCGGCCACGGGACGCCGGGTGTTCGCCGTCGATGTGCGCGGGCGGGGCATGTCGGCCCGCGACCCCAACCCGATGAACTACCATCCGGGAACCTACGCCGCCGACATCGTGGCGCTGCTCCAGGCGGCCGAGATCGACAAGGCTGTGTTCGTCGGCACCAGCATGGGCGGCCTGATCACCATGGTGCTGACCTCGATCATGCCTCAGGCGATCGCCGCCGCCGTGCTGAACGACGTCGGCCCCGAGCTGTCGCCCGTCGGCCTCGCCCGCATCGCCGGCTATACGGGCCTGGCCAGCCGCTTCGAGACCTGGGCCGACGCCGTCGCCTACGCCAAGGCGATCAACGAAGCGGCCTTCCCGAGCTACGGCCCGGAAGATTGGGACGTGTTCGCCCGCCGGCTGTTCGACGAGAAGGACGGCGCTTTCGTCCTGGCCTACGATCCAGACATCTCCGCGCCGATCAAGGCGGCCGCCGAAGCCGCGGCCAAGACGCAGGCCGAGGGCGGCCAGGCGCTGGCCCCGCCGGACATGTACCCGTTGTTCCGCGCCCTGGCGAAGGACCGCCCGCTGCTGCTGGTCCGCGGCGGAATCTCGGACCTGATCGACCCCGCCATCGCCGAGCGCATGCGCGCCGCCGCCCCTTACATGGCCTATGCCGAGGTCCCGAACGTCGGCCACGCGCCCATGCTCACCGAGCCCGAGGCCTGGGCGGGTATAGAAAAGCTCCTCGAAACGGCGCCCTAAAGGGGTGGGCCCGGATGGCTTGGCCGTGTTAGAGCCCGGCCACGGCCCGTTCTTCGCCGCGACAGAGTGCTGAACCGATGACCCTCGACCTCGCCGCCATCCAAGCCGCCGCCGGCCGCCTGAAGGGTCAGATCGAGCGCACGCCGTGCCGCCACTCCAAGACCCTGTCGAAGATCACCGGCGCCGAGGTCTGGGTGAAGTTCGAGAACCTGCAGTTCACGGCCGCCTACAAGGAGCGCGGCGCGCTGAACAAGCTGATGCTGCTCTCGGAGGCCGAAAAGGCCAAGGGCGTCATCGCGGCCAGCGCCGGCAACCACGCCCAGGGACTGGCCTATCACGGCGCGCGCCTCGGCGTGCCGGTGACCATCGTCATGCCCAAGACCACGCCGTTCGTGAAGGTGCAGCACACCCGCGATTTTGGCGCGACGGTGGTCATCGAGGGCGAGACCTATGACGACGCCAACGCCCATGCGCGCAAGCTGTGCGCCGAGCAGGGCCTGACCTTCGTCCATCCGTTCGACGACTACGACATCATGGCCGGCCAGGGCACGATCGCTCTGGAAATGCTGGAAGACGCGCCGGACCTGGAGGTCCTGCCCGTGCCGATCGGCGGCGGCGGCCTGATCAGCGGCGTCGCCACGGCGGCCAAGGCCCTGAAGCCCGACATCCGCGTGATCGGCTGCGAGCCGGCCATGTACCCGTCGTTCACCGCCCGCATGCGCGGGGTCGCGGCGCACTGCGGCGGCCAGACCATAGCCGAGGGCGTGGCGGTCAAGCAGGTCGGGGACCTGACCTACAGTGTCGTACGGCCGTTGATCGACGACGTCCTGTTGCTGGAGGAGCCGCACCTGGAGCAGGCCGTCTCGCTCTACTGCAACGTCGAGAAGACGATCGCCGAAGGGGCGGGCGCGGCCTCGCTCGCCGCCCTGCTGGCCTACCCCGAGCGCTTCCGGGGCAAGAAGTGCGGCTTGATCCTGTGCGGCGGCAACATCGACACCCGCCTGCTGGCCTCGGTCCTGACCCGCGAACTGGTCCGCGCCCAGCGCCTGGCCAGCCTGCGGATCATTGGCGACGACCGCCCTGGCCTGCTGTCGACGGTCGCCAGCGTGATCGGCGCGATGGGCGCCAACATCATCGAGGTGAACCACAACCGCCTGGCGCTGGACGTCCCGGCCAAGGGCGCGGAGTTCGACATCACGATCGAGACCCGCGACGCCCAGCACACCCAGGAGGTCATGGACGCCCTGCGCGAGAGCGGCTACCCGCCTCGCGCCGTCTAGGCCCTTATTCCTTCGGCTTGCCAGGGCCGATCCGGTTCACGTCCAAGAGCTCGATCCGGAAGATCATCACGCTGTTGCCGGGGATCGGGCCCTTGTCCTGCGCGCCGTAGCCCAGCGCCGGCGGCACATAGAGGATCCACTCGTCGCCGGCCTTCATGCGCTGCAGGGCGATGACCCAGGCAGGGACCAGGCCGTCCAGCGGGAACACGGCCGGCACGCCGCGCTCGTAGCTGCTGTCGAACACCGTGCCGTCCAGCAGCTTGCCCTCGTAGTGGACCTTCACCTCGTCGGCCGTGGTCGGGTGCAGGCCGCCCGGCGGTCCCTCGCGCACGACCTTGTACTGCAGGCCCTGGGGCAGAGTGACGACGCCCGGCTCCTTGGCGTTCTTGGCCATGAAGGCGTCGGCGGCCGCGAGGTTCTCCTGCGCTTTCTTGCTGGGGCCACAGGCGGCGAGCGTCAGGCCAGCGGCGGCGAGGGTAAGAAGCAAGGCGCGACGGAGCATGGGAAACCTCAGGCGAAACTGGCTGTCCAGCTAGCACGGACAGCGCGGGATTCCATCTCCGAGCTATTACGCCAAACGATTTCACGGAACAGTGGTGGCTTTCGGCCGCCAGCTTTTCTAGAAACGGCGTCCCAACATTAGACGAGCCGCTCATGAAACCCGTTCGTAAAGCCGTCCTTCCCGTCGCTGGCCTGGGCACCCGCGTCCTGCCCGGCACCAAGACCACGCCGAAGGAGCTTCTGAACGTCGTCGACCGGCCGATCCTGTCCTACATCGTCGAGGAAGGCCGGAAAGCCGGCATCGAGCACTTCGTCTTCGTCACCGGCCGCTCCAAGGGCGCGATCGAGGACTATTTCGACCATCAGGTCGAGCTGGAAGCCCAGCTGGAAGCCAAGGGCAAGACCGACATCCTGAACCAACTCCGCGCCGAGCTGCCGAAGCCGGGCGAGATGAGCTTCGTGCGCCAGATGGCGCCGCTGGGCCTGGGCCACGCCGTGTGGTGCGCCCGGGACATCATCGGCGACGAGCCCTTCGCGGTGATGCTGCCCGACGTGATCGTCGACGCCGAACCCTCGGCCCTGAACCAGCTGATTGACGTCTACAACAAGGTCGGCGGCGGCAATGTCGTCGGCGTCGAGGAAGTGCCCGCCAGCGAGACCCACAAGTACGGCATCGTCGCGCCCGGCAAGATCGACGGCCGCGTCGCCACCATGACCGGCATGGTCGAGAAGCCCCCGCAAGGCACGGCGCCCTCGAACTGGTCGATCGCCGGCCGCTACATCCTGCAGCCCGAGATCTTCGGCCTGCTGGCCAGCCAGGAGAAGGGCGCGGGCAACGAGATCCAGCTGACGGACTCCATGGCCAAGCTGATGCAGCAGCAGCCGTTCCACGCCTACGTCTATGACGGCGTCACCCACGACTGCGGCGACAAGATCGGCCTGCTGCGCGCCAATGTCGCCCTGGCCCTGAAGCGTCCCGACCTCGGCGCCGCGGCCCGCGCGGCGGTGGAAGCGGCTCTGAAGGCCTAGGCCCACTCGGCGAGGACGCTCTCGTCGTCCTCGCGTCCTCTCAGGGCCGCCGCCGCGTCTCCCAGGAGCCGGCGCGCGGCCCAGACCGCCGCGCCGCGTACGACCGGCGCGGGGTCGGTCAGCAGCGGCTCGACCACCGCCATTAGGCCCGGATCGCCGCTGTTGCCGATCGCGTACAGCACATTGCGGACAAAGCGGTCGCGACCGATCCGCTTGATCGGATTCTTCGAGAAGAGGGCTCGGAACTCGGCGTCATCCAGGCGCGCGAGCTCGGCCAGAGACGGCTGCCTCAGCGCCTCGCGCGCCTGGAGCTTGGCCTCGCTGGAGAGCGACGCAAACTTATTCCACGGACACACCGCCAGACAGTCGTCGCAGCCATAGATGCGGTTTCCCAAGGCCGGCCGGAACTCCGGCGGGATAGGCCCGGCGAGCTCAATGGTGAGGTACGAGATGCAGCGTCGCGCATCCAGTTGGCGGGGCGCGGGAAAGGCCTTGGTCGGGCAGATGTCGAGGCAGGCGCTGCACCGGCCGCAGTGGTCGGTCTCGGGCGCATCCGGCGGCAGGTCCAGGGTCGTCAGAACGCTGCCCAGAAACAGCCAGGAGCCGAACTCGCGGGAGACGAGGTTGGTATGCTTGCCCTGCCAGCCAAGCCCCGCCCGCTGGGCCAAGGGCTTTTCCATCAGCGGCGCGGTGTCGACGAAGACCTTCACGTCCTGGCCGAACCGGCGATGCATCCAGCCCGCCAGCACCTTCAGGCGCTTCTTGATCACGTCGTGATAGTCGTCGCCCTGGGCGTAGACCGAGATCGCCGCGCGATCGGTCCGCGCCAGCTGCTCCAGCGGATCGATGTCCGGGCCGTAGTTGACGCCCAGCACCACCGCCGACTTCGCTTCGGTCCACATGGCCGTCGGATGCGAGCGCCGCTCGAGCGTCTCCTCCATCCAGCCCATGGCGCCGTGGCGGTCGGCCTCGACGAACTCGCGCAGCCATTCGCCGTTCGGCCAGGCCACCGCCGCGTCGGCGAAGCCGCAGGTCGAGAACCCCAGCGCGAGGGCCTCGGCGCGGATCTCGTCCTTGATCGCCAAAAGGCTTTCGAGAGGGGTCAGCTCAGAAGTCGAGGTCGTCATAATGCGCGGCCGGCGCGAGGCCGGGCCAGCGATCGGCCAGGATGGGCCGGAAGGCCGGCCTCGACTTCAGCTTCATGTACCAGGTCTTGGCCGCCTGGAAGTCCTTCCACGGCACGTCGCCGAAATAGTCGATGACGGACAGATGCGCGGCGGCGGCGAAGTCGGCCAGGCTCATCCGGCGGCCCGCCAGCCAGTCGCGGGTCTGCAGCAGGCTCTCGATGTAGCCCAGGTGCATGCGCAGCGCCTCGCGGCCCTGGCGCAGCGCGGCGAGATCCGGCGCGCCCATCCGCAGCAGGCGCTTCTCCATCTTCTCGTGGAGGAGGAAGCCGTTGACCTCGTTGTCGAACTTGCGGTCGAACCACTGCAGCAGCCGGCGCGCCTCGGCCCGCTCGGCCGGATCGCGGCCCAGCAGCGGCGGCTCCGGTTCGGTCTCCTCGATGTGCTCGAGGATGGCGCGGGTCTCGCAGGCGGTCACGGTGCGCTGGTTGCGCGTCTCGACCAGCACCGGCGGCAGGCCCGACGGATTGAGCGCCGAGAACTCGGGCGGCATTTCCCAATAGCGGACCTGAACCTCGACGAACGGCAGCCGCTTCTCGCCCAGCGCCAGACGCACCTGTCGCGAGGCGGGATCCAGGGGGAAATGATGAAGGGTGCGTTCGACGCTCATGCCTTAGGTGCGCTCAGGCTGCATCGAAAGAGCGATGCGCCGTTTTGCTTAACAAGAGATTGCTGAACCGCGATTACTCAGGAAAACCAGGCTTTTGCGCGGCGGATTTCATCAAGCCTTCGCGTTCATCCGGCCGATCAGGGCCGTGGTGCTCTGGCCCTGCTTGAGCTCGGCCAGAAGGACCTTGCCGCCGTAGCCGAGCACGACATCCGAACCCACAACGGTCTCGACGGTGTAGTCCGCGCCCTTCACCAGAACATCTGGCTTGAACGCCTTGATCAGGTCCAGCGGCGTGTCCTCGTCGAACAGCACGACCAGATCGACCGACGACAGCGAGGCCAGCACCGTGGCGCGGCCCTGCTCCTTCTGTACCGGCCGGGTCGGGCCCTTCAGCTTGGAGACCGAGGCGTCGGTGTTGAGGCCCACGATCAGTCGATCGCAGGCGGCCTTGGCCTGGGACAGCAGCGAGACGTGGCCGGGGTGCAGCAGGTCGAAGCAGCCGTTGGTGAAGCCGACCTTCAGGCCCCGCGCCCGCCAGCCCTCGACGATGTCGCGGGCTTGGGCCAGGTCGGCGATCTTGATCTCGCCCGGCCCGCCCTGCTGCGAGCCCGCCCGCGCCGTCAGCTCGGCGGCGGTGACGACGTCGGTGCCGAGCTTGGCGACGACCAGACCGCCGGCGAGATTGGCCAGGTGCGCGGCTTCGACCAGGCTGGCGCCGGCCGCGACGGCCAGGGCCAGGGTGGCGGCCACGGTGTCGCCCGCGCCCGACACGTCGAACACCTCCACCGCCGTCGCCGGCAGATGGACGGGCGCTTCGCCGCGCACCGACAAGGTCATGCCGGCGCCGCCACGGGTGATCAAGGCGGCCTCCAGCGTTGGCGCCATGGCTAGGATCGCCGCGCCGGCCTCTTCGGAAGCCTCGTCGCTGTTGTCGACGATCCCCGTCGCCTCGGCGGCCTCCTTGCGGTTCGGCTTGATCAGGGTCGCGCCGTCATAGCGGGCGAAGTCGCGGCTCTTGGGGTCGACGATCACCGGCTTGCCGGTGGCTCGGGCGGCGGCGATCGCCTGGCGGACCACGGCGTCGGTCAGAACGCCTTTGGCGTAATCGGACAGCACGACGACGTCGGCGCGCGCGAGCCGGGCCTTGAAGGCCGCCAGCAAGGCCGCGCCGTCGCCCGGCGCGCGGTCCTCGCGATCCACGCGCAGCATCTGGTGGGAGCCTGAAATGTAGCGGACCTTCTCGGTCGTGCGGCGGCTGGCGTCGGCGATCAGCTCGGCCTCGAGGCCGGCCTCGGCGTCGATCATGCCGCGCAGGGCCGCGCCGGCGTCATCGTGGCCGACCAGTCCGACTAGCACCGCTTTCGCGCCGAGGGCGGCGACGTTGCGCGCCACATTGCCCGCTCCGCCCAGCATGGCGGTTTCCTTTTCGACCGCGATCACTGGCACCGGCGCCTCGGGCGAGATGCGGTCGACCGCGCCGTAGACGAAGCGGTCCAGCATCACGTCGCCAAGGACCAGCACGGTCTTGCCGGCGAAGGCGCGGGGCAGGTGGGCGAGGGTGTCGTTCATGCGGAGTTCCGTACCGCTCCGCCCCGAAAACTCAACCCTCGACGCTCTCGGCGAAGACGCCGCCGTGCTTTTCCGCGAGGCCGCGTGGGTCCGGGTGGATGATGATGTCGGCCGAGGGAAAGGCTTCGAGCAGTCGGTTCTCGGCGGCGACCATGATCGTATGCGCCTCGGCCAAGGAGATGTCGGCGGCGAGATCGGCGTGCATCTGCATGTGGACGTAAGGTCCGGAGGCCCGGGTGCGCAGCTGGTGGACCCCCAGCACGCGAGGGTCGATCGTCGCCAGCTGGACGATCCGTGTGCGGTCCTCTTCGGGCAGCTCGCGATCCATCAGCTGGGCCGACGCCTCGCGGAAGACGCCGATCGCGCCCCAGACCAGCCACAGCGCCACCACCAGGCCCGCCGCCGCGTCGATCCAGCCCAGGCCCAGCCACGCCGCCAGACCGATGCCAACCAGCGCCACCGCGTTGGAGGCCAGGTCGGCGGCGTAGTGGGCGCGGTCGCCCGAGATCGCCACCGAGCCCGTCGCCCTCAGGACGCGCGACTGGGCGGTGATCAAGGCCAGGGTCAGGACAATCGACACCAGCATGACCAAGACGCCTGCCACGCCCTGTTCGATGGGGTGCGGATGCAGGAGGTTGCGGATCGCTTCCTGACCGATCAGCGCCCCCGAGGCGAACACCAGGCCCGCCTGGGTCAGGCTGGAAAAGGCCTCGGCCTTGCCGTGCCCGAAGCGGTGCTCGGCGTCCGGCGGTTCGGCCGCATAGCGCACGGCGAAGAAGGTGATCATCGAGGCGATCAGATCGAGCCCCGAGTCGGACAGCGAGGCCAGCATGGCGACCGAGCCGCTGGCCAGCCAGGCCGCGGCCTTCACGACGATCAGGACCGCCGCGACCGCCACCGACAGAGCGGCGACGCGACGCGTGGCGAGACGGGCTTCAGGCGAGGCGGACGAGAACGACATGCCGTTCCCTTAACAAGGGGCGCGGTCCAACCCCAG
>JAYRLX010000068.1:0-12455 GCA_041905125.1 Caulobacter sp.
GATGCAGGCCTCCATGGCGCCGAAGATGCGGTCGAGGCCGGCGTTCATCTCGCCCTCGCTCATCCGCGCCTGCTCGTTGGCGGCCATCACCTGGGCGATGGTCAGCCCGGCCTCGTCGGCGCGCCGCAGCAGGTCGGCGGAGCTCTCGAACGGGTAGGGGACGGCGGGGCCTTCCTCGGGCGGGGTGTTCCGGCCCATCTCGCTTTCGTCGCGGACGAAGCCGCCGCCGATCGAGAAATAGGTGCGCTCGGCCAGCGTCGCGCCGGCGGCGTCAAAGGCGACGAAGGTCAGGCCGTTGGGATGCTGCGGCAGGCGCTCGTGGCCCAGCCAGACGATGTCCCTGGCCTCGTCGAAGGCGATGTCGATGCCCTCTCCCCCTGGGCCGCCGCCCAGTTTCAGAGACTGGGTCGCCTGGACCTCGAGCAGGGCCGCCTCGCCGGCGTCGGGGTCGAGATCGGCTGGAACAAAGCCCATCAGCCCCAGGATCACGGCCCGGTCGGTGGCGTGGCCGCGACCGGTGAGGGCCAGCGAGGCGTAGAGCCGCGTCTCGATCCGCGCCGTCTGCTCCAGCTGGCCCGTCGCGCGCAGCCGCGCGACGAACAGCCCCGCGGCCGTCATCGGCCCCATGGTGTGGCTGCTCGACGGGCCGACGCCGAGTTTGAAGAGGTCGAAGACGGAGGCGGTCATGGGGGAACTCTGGATATCTCCGCGCTCATCAAGTCCGACCTCCCCGGCGAATGCCGGGGCCCAGATCGAACCCGCGAACGCTTACCCGGCGGCGAGGGCCGTTGGCGCGCCCCCTCAAACCGCTCAGGCTGAATCTGGGCCCCGGCGTTCGCCGGGGAGGTCGGGGGAGAGGACGGCGACTGCCCATCTCCCTCATGGTCTTGTTACTTCCGCTGCGCCGCCGTGGCGTCGCGCAGGGCCTTGAACTCCGAACCGGCCTGCCATTGCGGCCAGACGCGCGAGTTCGTCAGGTCATGGCCGATCTCGTAGACGAGGCCGAGGTCGGCGGCCTGGCCCGAGAGATCCCAGTCGGGCGACCACTCGTCGGCCGGCTGGTGGTAGCGCTTCTCGACGTAGTCGTTCTCGGCCTTCTCGCCGGCTTCCTTGCCGCCGTTGACCAGGTCCGTGCCCGAGCCGATCGAGATGGCCGGCACCCCGCGCTTGGCGAACGGGAAGTGGTCCGAGCGGTAGAAGTGACCGGCCTGCGGCGCGGGATCGGGCGAGAAGTAGCGGCCGTGAGCCTTGGCCTTGGCGACCAGCATGTCCTGCAAATCAACCTTGCCGTCGCCCGAGGTCGTCACGTCCTTGGCCGGACCGGCGGCCGACAGGGCGTCGATGTTGATGTCGCCCACGGTCTTGGCCAGCGGGAACAGCGGATTGGCGCCGTAGAACTCCGAGCCCAGCAGGCCTTTCTCCTCGGCGGTCACGGCCAGGAACAGGATCGAGCGTTGCGGGGCGGGCTGGCTCTTGAAGGCGCGGGCCAGTTCCAGCAGGGCGGCGATGCCGTCGGCGTTGTCGACCGCGCCGTTGTAGATCTTGTCGCCGCGCGCGTCGGGGGCGCCGACGCCCAGGTGGTCCCAGTGGCCGCTGTAGATCACGGTCTCGTCGGGATACTTGGTCCCGACGATGCGGCCGGCGATGTTCTTCGACACGATCACCTCGTGCTTGACCTTGTAGTCTGCCGAGAAGGTCGCGCCGGTCAGGGTCACGGGCTTGAAGTCGCGGGTCTGGGCCTGCTTCTTCAGGGCCTCGAAGTCGAGGCCGGCCTGCTTGAACAGGTCGACGGCGACGTCGCGCTGGATCCAGGCCTCCATCGACGGGTGCGACTTGGCGGGCTCCTGGCGGACGATGTCGAACATCACGTTGGTGTTGGAGTTCTTGACCGTGTTCCAGCCGTACGAGGCGGGGGCGGTCTCATGGACGATCAGCACGCCGGCGGCCCCCTGGCGGGCGGCCTCCTCGTACTTGTAGGTCCAGCGGCCGTAATAGGTCATGGCCTTGCCGCCGAAGTCGCCTGATCCGGTCTCGAAGTCCGGGTCGTTGATCAGCACGACCAGGATCTTGCCCTTCAGGTCCATGCCCTTGAAGTCGTCCCAGTTCCGCTCGGGGGCCTTGACGCCATAGCCGACGAAGACCAGCGGGGCGTCCTTGATCGAGACGGCGTCGACATTGGTCATGGCCGCGCGGATGGCGACCTGTTCGCCCTGGGTCAGGGCTTGAGCCTTGCCGCCGACGGTGATGCTGGCGGTCACCGGACCGTCGATCTGGAACTTGCCCAGCGGCACGTCCTGGGTCCAGGCGCGCTTGCCGTCCTTCTGCACGTCGCCAGCGGGCGTGAGGCCGATCGCCTTCATCTGAGCCGTGATGTAGGCGACGGTCTTCTTCTCGCCTTCGGTGGCCGGACCGCGGCCTTCGAAGTCGTCCGACGAGAGGACCTTGATATGGGCCGACAGCTTGGCGGGGTCGATCTTCGGCGCGTCGGCGGCCTGCGCCAGCATGGGCGCGGCCAGAAGGGCGGTGGCGAGCAGCAGGCGTTTCATCGCAACTCCATTCGGGAGCAAATCTTGTCGTTGAGCGCGGGAACGTAGCTGGCGTTTTTGAAGGTCGCCAGCGCTACTTGCCCCCACCTGACCGCTTCGCGGTCGTCCGCCCCCGGAGGGGGCGGAAGGTGCGCGTCCTTCTTCCCCCTCCGGGGGAGGAGCGCGAAGCGCGGAGGGGGCGAGTCAGGAACTCACCCGCCGCCCATCCGTCGCCCACCGCTCCAGCCGCTGGCCGTCCCAGACATGCAGGGCGTCATAGAGGTTGATGGTCGGGTCGCAGTGGCCGGGCTGCAGCCAGACGAGCTCGCCGACCTTGGGGGCGTCGGTCGGCCAGGCGCGGGCGGGATCGGCGTCGGCGCCCGCCACGGCGGTGTCGAAGCCCAGCGGCGTCCCGCCCGAGGCCTTCAGCACGTCGAAGGTCGCGGGGTGGGCGATCATGCCGTGCTCGTCGCCCATCGGCCGCCACAGCGAGCCGGGGGCGGCGCCGGCGACGACGCGAGCGGGCGGGCCGTCCATGGACATGGCCTTGAAACCGGCGTCGCAGACGACGTGGCTCTTGTGACGGGCCGAGACGACCGTGGAGGCCACG
Organism: Caulobacter sp.; assembly: GCA_041905125.1. Classification (GTDB taxonomy): domain Bacteria; phylum Pseudomonadota; class Alphaproteobacteria; order Caulobacterales; family Caulobacteraceae; genus Caulobacter. The sequence goes on from JAYRLX010000068.1 coordinate 3,136, forward strand.
AACAGCGCCGGCTCGAACGGCCAGTCGCCGCCGCCGGGCGCGCCGCAGGCGTCGTACTCGACGTCCATCACGGCGTAGGAACCGGCCTGCAGTTCGGTGAAGACGCCCGAGGCCAGGTCGAAGGCATGCGTGCCGGTGCCGCCGCCCGTCACCACCGGCGGGGCAAGTCCAGCTTGGGTCAGCTCGGCGACCAGGGCCTTCAGCGTGGCGAAGGCGGCTTCGTCGGCGCTCTTGCGCAGCGCGCCGTCGTCCAAGTGCTGCAGGTGGCCGAGATAGGCCTGGATCCCCCCGAAGCGCAGGCCCGGCGCGGCGTCGATGGCGCGAGCCAGGGCCAGGGCTTCATGCGGATAGACGCCCGCGCGGTGGGTGCCGAGATCGAGGTCGACCACGGCGTCCAGCGTCACGCCGGCCGCCACGGCCGCGTCGGACAGTCGGTCGATCTGGCCTTCGTCGTCGATGACCGCGCCGACCACGGCGCCGGTCCTGGCGAGGGCGGCGAGGCGCGGCGGGCCCCAGGCCGGGACCGGCGCGGTGACCAGCACGTCCCTGATCCCGCCGGCCACGAACGCCTCGGCCTCGCCGACCGTCTGGCAGCACAGGCCGACCGCGCCGCGTTCGACAATCAGGCGTCCGAGCGTCGGGCACTTGTGCGTCTTGCCGTGGGCCCGCAGGCGGACGCCAGCGGCGTCGCAGCGGGCCTGCATCGCGGCGATGTTGCGCTCCAGCGCGGCGCGATCGACGACCAGCAGGGGTGTTTGGGGGAGATGCTCTACGCCTGGAAACTTCGTCACCTGATCCCCCTAATCTTATCGTCATCCCGCGCTTTATGCGCGGGACCCATTTGTCCGCCGCAAGGACGGATAAAAGCTAGCCCTCACGTGCGCGCCGAACCATGGTTCCCGCGCATAAAGCGCGGGATGACGGCGGAGGATTAGATTTCTCCTTTGAGCACCTGGGCGAACAAGCCCGGATCGACATTGCCGCCCGACAGCACGATCGCCGCCGTCTTGCCCTTGAGATCCACCTTGCCCGCCAGCGCCGCCGCCAGGGCCACGCAGCCGCCGGGCTCGACGACCAGCTTCAGGACCGAGAAGGCGTAACGCATCGCCTCGGCGACCTCGGGGTCGGTGACGGCGACGCCGCCGGCCAGATTCTTCTGGTTGATCGGCCAGGTCAGCTCGCCGGGGATGGGGGTCAGCAGGGCGTCGCAGAACGAGCGGGCGTCCTTGTCGATGGTCTCGCGCCGGCCGCTCTCCAGCGAGCGGCGGGTCTCGTCGAAGCCGGCGGGCTCGACGCCCCAGATCTCGGTCGTGGGCGAGAGCGCCTTCACCGCCGTCGAGGTCCCGGCGATCAGCCCCCCGCCGCCCACGCAACAGACGAGCGTGTCGAGTTTCGCGCCGCGCGCGGCCGCCTGCTCGACGATCTCGATCCCCAGCGTGCCCTGGCCGGCGATGATGTGCGGGTCGTCATAGGACGGGACCACCACGCAGCCGCGCTCGGCGGCGATCTGGTCGGCGATCGCGATCCGGTCCTCGGTGAAGCGGTCGTAGAAGCGAATCTCGGCGCCGTAGCTCCGCGTGCCCTCGACCTTCACCGCGGGCGAGTCGCTGGGCATCACGATCAGGGCCGGGCAGCCGACCAGCTTGGCCGCCAGGGCCACGCCCTGGGCGTGGTTGCCGGACGAGAAGGCCACGACCCCGCGCGACTTCTCGTCGTCGGTCAGCTGGGACAGGCGGTTATAGGCGCCCCGGAACTTGAAGGCCCCCGCCCGCTGCAGCGTCTCGGGCTTCAGGAAGATCCGGCCGCCCAGGCGCTCGTTCAGCGCGGGGCTCTCGATCAGCGGCGTCTCGACGGCCAGGCCCTTCAGGCGCTGAGCGGCGGCTTGGATGTCGGCGAGGGTGATGCTCATGACGCAAGTTCTAAGGGCGCGCCGCTGGCTTTTGAAGTCGCGCGCCCCATTTGAACGATCTTGCTGCGTTGTCGCGCGACAAGGGGCGAAACCCTTTGCGAGCTTCGCCGTTCACGACATAAGAGCCGACAGGGGCTCAAATCAGGACGACTCGATGAAGACCGCCTTCTTGGCCTCCGCGGCCTCGCTTTCGCTCGGCGCCGCGCTGGCCTTCGCCGCGCCGGCTTGCGCTGGAGAAGCCTTCGTCGGGGTCTACAAGCACGACGTCACCTTCATCGGCAACGCGGTCGGACTGGGCGCGGCCGGGCGCGAGGGCGGCGCGGACATCCATCTGGGCTACCGCACGAACCGCATCGAGAGCCTGAGCTGGCTGGGCAAGCCGCAGGTCCACACGATGGTGTCGATCAACACCAACAACACCTCGAACTTCGTCGCCGCCGGCTTCGACTGGAAGATCGAGCTGGGCCAACCGGGCGGGTTCTATGTCCGGCCGGGCCTGGGCCTGGCCTATACCGACGGCGAGACCGGCCTGCCGCCGGCCAACGCGCCGGGCCTGACGCCCGAAGAGCGCGCGCGCCGCACCTATCTCTATTATCACCGCATCGATTTCGGCTCGAAGGTGCTGTTCGAGCCGGAGCTGGCCCTGGGCTACCAGGTCAGCGACAAGGTGTCGGTGGAGCTTTCCTACACCCACCTGTCGAACGGCCAGATCTTCCACCACGGCAAGAACCAAGGGCTTGACGACGCGGGGGTCCGGCTGGTTTACGCCTTCTGACTTCGCGAGGGATGCGTTTGACGCGCCTCTCGACGCCGCCGAAAATCTGAGAAACGCTCGGGGTCGAGTCCTGTCGAAGGACCCCGTGGCGTCACCCGGCAGGCGACAAGGCATATCTCTACCATGGCCAATGTGACCGTTGTCGGCGCCCAGTGGGGCGACGAGGGCAAGGGCAAGATCGTCGACTGGCTCAGCAACCGCGCCGACGTCGTGGTCCGCTTCCAGGGCGGCCACAACGCCGGCCACACGCTGGTGGTGGACGGCAAGGTCTATAAGCTGGCCCTGCTGCCGTCGGGCGTCGTGCAAGGCAAGACCTCGGTGATCGGCAACGGCGTCGTGGTCGATCCCTGGCACCTGCTGACCGAGATCGACAAGATCGCCGACCAGGGCGTGGCGATCACGCCGGACCTGCTGATCCTGGCCGACAACGCCTGCCTGATCCTGCCGCTGCACCGCGACCTGGACCAGGCCCGCGAGGCCGCCTCGACCCAGAAGATCGGCACCACCGGCCGCGGCATCGGTCCGGCGTACGAGGACAAGGTGGGCCGTCGCGCCATCCGCGTCGCCGACCTGGCCGACCCGGAAGCCCTGAAGCCCAAGATCGACCGCCTGCTGGCCCACCACGGCGCCCTGCGTCGCGGCCTTGGGCTGCCGGAGGCCAATGCTCAGGAGCTGTTCGACGTCCTGATGGAGCTGGCGCCGCGCATCCTGGCCTACGCCCAGCCGGCCTGGCGGGTGCTGGACCAGGCCTACAAGGCCGGCCGCCGCATCCTGTTCGAGGGCGCGCAAGGCTCGCTGCTGGACGTCGACCACGGCACCTATCCGTTCGTCACCTCGTCCAACACCGCCGCCGGCCAGGCCTCGGCCGGCTCGGGCATGGGCCCGTCGGCGACCGGCTACGTGCTGGGCATCGTCAAGGCCTACACCACCCGCGTGGGCGAGGGCCCGTTCCCGGCCGAGCTGTTCGACGAGGTCGGCAAGCACCTGTCGACCGTCGGCCGCGAGGTCGGGGTCAACACCGGCCGGGCCCGTCGTTGCGGCTGGTTCGACTCGGTGCTGGTGCGCCAGTCGGTGGCCATCAACGGCATCCACGGCGTCGCTTTGACCAAGCTGGACGTGCTGGACGGCCTGGAGACCCTGAAGATCTGCGTCGGCTACAAGATCGGCGACAAGGTCCTCGACTACCTGCCCGCCGGCCTGCGTGACCAGGCCGCCGCCACGCCCGTCTACGAGGAGCTGGAAGGCTGGAGCGAAAGCACCGCCGGCGCCCGCTCGTTCAAGGACCTCAACGCCAAGGCCATCAAGTATGTCCGCCGCGTCGAAGAGCTGATCGGGGCGCCGGTTGCCCTTTTGTCGACCAGCCCCGAGCGCGACGACACCATTTTGATGCGCGACCCCTTCCAAGGCTAGAGCTCGCCAGTAAAGCTCGGCGTCAGAAGTCTTTGACGCTGATCAAGGTAAAATGGCCGCGGGAATACTTCCCGCGGTAAACCTTGGTGAACCTTATCGCGCCTAAGACTCTTCCCAGTTTCCTTTCAGTGGGGGCAAGGGTGGGGCTGCGGGAGCTTCTCGATGACGGGCGCGAGGGCGCGGCGTTGGCGATGAGCCGTCGCAGCCGCACGGCGCGCCTGGTAGTCGCGGTGCTGGCCGCGGCGCTGCTGCTGGCCGAGTTCGGCTGGCGGGTCGCCCTGAGCTGGGCCCTGATCAACGCCGTGCTCGAGGGCTGGATCGCCTATCTCGAGCTCCATCTGAAGCCGCGCGGTGAGGATCGCTGGACCCTGCTGACCCGCTTCGGCACGCCGACGGTGTTCAGCACGGCCTGGTCGGCGATGGCCGGCTACTGCTGGATCCATGGCTCGCCGGCCATGAAGTTCACGGCGCTGATCATCCTGTTCGGCCTGATCGTCGAGGCGATCCGCTACGGCGCGATCAGCCTGGGCACGATGCTGGTCATCGCGCCGCCGCCGTTCATCTCGCTGCTGGCCGCGCCGGTCATCGCCACCGGCAAGCCCAGCTGGCAGTGGATTGTCATCGCGGTGACCGTCGGCGGCCTTCTGTTCTACATGCTGGACGCGGCGCGGCAGTTGCGCGTGGCCAACCAGGCCCTGGAGCGGGCGCAGGACGCGGCCCTGGAGGCCAGCGAGGCCAAGTCCGCCTTCCTGGCGATGATGAGCCACGAGCTGCGCACGCCGATGAACGGGGTGCTGGGCCTGGCCCACGCCCTGCGCGGCGCCCGCCTGGAAGGCCGTCACGCCCGCTATCTGGAGATGATCGAGAAATCGGGCCAGGGGCTGATGACCATCCTCAACGACATCCTGGACCTGTCCAAGATCGAGGCCGGCAAGCTGGAGCTGGACGTCGCGCCGTTCGACCTTCGCGATCTGCTCGACCACGTCGGCGTGATGTGGAGCGAGACGGCGCGCGAGAAGGGCCTGGCCCTGACCCTGGAGATCGATCCGGCCACGCCCGAATGGGTGCTGGGCGACGTCGCCCGTGTGCGCCAGATCCTGCTGAACCTGATCTCCAACGCCGTGAAGTTCACCGACGACGGCGGCGTGACCGTCCGCGCCGCGTCGGTCGCGGGGCGGGTCGTCCTGTCGGTCTCCGACACCGGTGTCGGCATGACGGACGAGCAGCGCAGCCGGCTGTTCTCGCCCTTCGTCCAGGGCGACCGCTCGATCGCCCGGCGGTTCGGCGGCACCGGCCTGGGGCTGGCGATCTGCCGGCACCTGGCGGACCTGATGGGCGGCGAGGTGGCGGTGGAAAGCGCGCCGGGCCGGGGCTCGACCTTCACGGTCACCCTGCCGCTGGCGGCCGCCGAGCACCCCCGTCCGGTCGAACCGGAGGAGGCCGAGCGCGTCGACTTCACCGGCGTGCGGGTGCTGGTGGTCGACGACAACGCGGTCAACCGGACCGTGGCGCGCGCGATCCTGGAGGCCGCGGGCGCGTCGGTGCTGACCGCCGACGACGGCCGCGCGGCGCTGGAACGCCTGAAGGCCGAGCCGGTCGATCTGGTCCTGATGGACGTGCACATGCCGGTGATGGACGGCATCGAGGCCGTGCGCCGCATCCGCGCGGGCGAGGCGGGACGCGTCGACCTGCCGATCATCGCCTTGACCGCCGACGCCATGGTCGGCGACGCCGAGCGCCTGCTGGCCCAGGGGTTCGACGACGCCCATCCCAAGCCGATCCGTCCGGCCGAGCTGCTGATGGCGGTGGCGCAGCTGACCCTCCTGGCGTCGAACGCGGCGCAGCCCCGGCGCATGAGCGACGCCTCCGCCTGACGATGTCCGCTCACGGACAGCGCGGACCCTTCGATGAATCCTGTTATGACTACTGGCCGGCATGCCGGGGGGCGACGTTTGGGTTTTCGTGAATTCCTCAACGACGGGATCGACGGCGCGTCGCTGGAAATGAGCCGGCGCGGCGCGGTCGTGCGCCTGAGCATGACGGCGCTGGTCGCCACCTTGGTCGCCTATTGCTTTGGCTTCTATGCGCTGCTGGCCTGGATCGCGGTCAACGCCGCCCTGGAAGGCCTGCTGATCCTGCTCAAGGTCCAGTTCCGCCCGGCGTCGGAGCGCCGCTTTCCTTTGATCCGCAGACTGGGGCCCGGCGCCCTGTTCAGCACGGTCTGGTCGATCACCGCCTGCCTGCTCTGGACCTACGGTTCCTCGGGCCTGAAGTTCTCCGCCCTGATCCTGATGTTCGGCCTGCTGGTCGAGGGGCTGAAATACGCCTCGGTCAGCCGGACCATGCTGCTGGTTCTCGCGCCGCCGCCGTTCGCGTCCCTGGTCTTCGCGGCCTTGACCTCCCAGCACTGGAAGGCCTGGGAGTTCATCGTCGTGGGGGTGGTGATCGCGGGCGTGTTCGCCTTCACGCTGGACGCCGTCCGGCTGCTGCGGGAGAACGCCCAGGCGCTGGAGCGCGCCCAAGCGGAGGCGCAGGAGGCTAACCGCTCCAAGTCCGCCTTCGTGGCGATGATGAGCCATGAGCTGCGCACGCCGATGAACGGGGTGCTAGGCCTGGCCCACGCGCTCGGCGAAACCCGCCTGGACGCCAAGCAGGCCGAATATGTCCAGATGATCGTCCAGTCGGGCGACAGCCTGATGACCATCCTCAACGACATCCTGGACCTGTCGAAGATCGAGGCCGGCAAGCTGGAGCTGGAGGCCGCGCCGTTCGACATCCGGGCGATGGCCGGGCAGGTTCGTCTGTTCTGGAGCGAAACCGCGCGGGTCAAGGGCGTCGACCTGGCGCTGGAAGTGGATCCCGCCACGCCGGCCTGGCTGCTGGGCGACGCCGCGCGCGTCCGCCAGATCCTGATGAACCTGGTGTCCAACGCCCTGAAATTCACTCTGGACGGTCGGGTCGTGATCCGGATCGCGCCAGCGCAGGACCAGATCGTCCTGTCGGTCGCCGACACCGGCTTGGGCTTGAGCGCCGAACAACAGGCGCGGCTGTTCGCGCCCTTCGCCCAGGGCGATCGCTCGACGGCGCGCCGCTTCGGCGGCACGGGGCTGGGCCTGGCGATCTGCCGCCATCTGGCCGCGCTGATGGACGGCGCGATCGGGGTCGAGAGCGAGCCGGGCGTGGGATCGACCTTCACCGTCCGCCTGGCCCTGCCGGCGACGGACGCGCCGTCCGCGCGCGAGGACGAGACCGCCGCGGCGCCGGGCCTGGCGGGGCTTCGGGTGCTGGTCGTCGACGACAACACCGTCAACCAGGTCGTCGCCCGCGCCGTGCTGGAGGCGGCGGGCGTCGAGGTGGCCGCCGTCGGCGACGGCCTCGCGGCCCTGGCGCGACTGGGCGCCGAGCCGTTCGACATGGTGCTGATGGACGTCCACATGCCGGTCATGGACGGCGTCGAGGCCGTGCGCCGGATCCGGGCGGGCGAGGGCGGACGGATCGACATGCCGATCGTGGCCCTGACCGCCGACGCCATGGTCGGCGACGCCGAACGCCTGATGGCGCAAGGCTTCGACGACGCCCATCCCAAGCCGATCGCGCCCGCGGGCCTGCTGGCGACCGTGGCGCGCCTCTCGGCGGCGGGCGGACCGTCTCGCGATCCGCGGACGGCCTGAACCGCGTTCGGTCAGTTTTTGTTAGCGCGCGGGCGCGTAAGACAGAGCCTCAAGTACTCCGAGGGAAATCGTGTCCGTCGTCGCGCGCCGTCGCAAAACCAGGCCCGTCAACGCGGCCGACCGCTTGGCGCGCAGCCTGCGGGCCCTGGCCCATACCGGCTCGACCAGCCGGGTGCTGAACCTGGTCGAGATCGAGGCCAAGAGCGGCAAACGCCCCGAATACGCCGAGCATCCGCTGTTCCGGAACCGCGTCCTGAACAGCGCCCTGATCCTGAAGCATCGCGTGCGCAACGACGACGTCTATCTGTTCGACGAGGCGCGGCCCCTGGCGACCAAGATCATCATCCCGTTCGACCGCTCGGACCTGGGCCTGGGCGGCCGGTCGGTGTTCGTCGGCCAGCGGGGCTGGATCGAGATGCTGGCCGACGCCTGCAACGCCTCCGGCCGCCTGACCCGCGACCTGACCGTGCTGCACGCCATCGACGCCCTGCCGTCGCTGGATCCGTTCCTGCTGCGCGAACACCTGCGCCAGCACGAGCTGACCGTGGCCCACTGCTACTTCGCGCTGTCGCCAGCCGATATCGACCAGATGCAGGGCTTCGTCGGCATGGAGATCGGCCACCTGATCGAGCTGGCCTATGGCGAGCAGGGCGGCGCGCGCCGCTCGCAGGCCGGGCGCATGGTCGAGGCGCTGCTGGCGGCCGACTTCGACGAGCGCCTGTCGCCCCTGCGCCTGACCCTGGGCATGGAGGGCCACAGCTTCAAGGACGGCGTCTTCGCCTGGAAGGGCGTGCTTTACTACAAGTGGATGCTGACCCGGCTGTGGCCGCTGCTGACCAAGATCTGCGACGAGCTGGACCGCCTGGTGGTGACCGGCTTCCGCGACGAGACCGACGAGCGCTACGTGGCCCTGGCCCGGCGACGCCTTCAGGCCGCGCTGCCCATCGAGCGCAAGGCCATCCAGCGCACGCTGAAGATCTATGACGACGCCTTCGAGCAGCTGGTCCACAATCGCCGGCCCCAGGCGTTCCGCGAGTTCCTGCTGGGCGCGCCGGAGCTGTTCCTGAACCTCGGCGAGCGGGTCGGGGCCATCGCCCACATCGCCAGCTACTGGCGCTATCGCTTCCCCGAGGGCCAGCCGCTGACGGCCGACGCCGAGGAGGCGGTGGACCTGCTGCAGGACTTCGAAACCAGCCTGGCCATCCCGCTCAACCCTTGAGCCGGCCTGGCCCAGGCGTGGCGAGCGGAATCTTAACGTTCTGATTCTACTATCCCGAGCCTATTCGCAGGAGCCTCGGGTTCTCGTGTTCGACGGCAACGTCCGCACTATCCAACGTGTCGCCGCCAAGGTGCAGCGGGTTCTGGTCGTCGACCCGAACCCCGCCATGGCGCGCCTTCTGGCCGAGCACATGCGTCCCCTGGGCGCGGTCGAGATGTTCTCCGCCCCGACGGCGGAGAAGGGCTACGCCCTGGCCCGGACCACCGAGCCGCAGCTGATCAGCGACGCACACGCCCACGCGGGCGTCGACCGCGAGGCAGTCACCCGCTAGATCCG
>JAYRLX010000069.1:0-4834 GCA_041905125.1 Caulobacter sp.
AACGGGCGCCTCCAAACGAGACCGTAAGCGCCTCTTACCAGTGAAGGCGGCGCGGGGGCGTCGCTCCACGAAAGTCTGGAGGATTAGGTCATGGGTGCTGAAATCTTTGTCCCGCTGGGCGCTTTCGCCATGGTCGTGGCCATCGTCGTGTTGCCGTTCTACTTCAAGAGCAAAGAGCGCGCCGAAATGCAGGCCACGATCCGCGCCGCGATCGACAAGGGCCAGCCGCTGCCGCCCGAGGTCATCGAAACCCTGACCAAGAGCGTGAAGCTGCCGCCGAGCCGCCTGCGCGACCTGCGCACCGGCGTGATCTGGCTGGCGGTGGGCGTCGGTGTGGGTCTGGCCACCTATTTCGGCGATTTCATCCACGGCAGCGGCGACTTCGATGGCTTCGGCATCGCCAGCATCCCCGCGGTGATCGGCGTCGCCTACATCGTCCTCAGCTTCTTCAATCCGAACAAGGAGCCGCGGGTCTAGCGCCCGCAGCCTTGGGAGGGGCTTGAAACCATGGGCGCGCAAAGCCCGCCAACGGGTCACGACGTCGAGCTCGCCGCCAAGGCGGCGGGAGGCGATCGCCAGGCTTACGGAGAGCTGGTCCGGAGACATGGCTCAGCCGTGCGCGGCCTGCTGCGCCGGTTGGGCGCCGACTCCGCGACGGCTGACGACCTCGCTCAGGACGCCTTCATCACGGGCTTCGAGCAGGTGGCCGAGTTCCGCGGCGAGGGGACCTTCGCCGGCTGGATCAAGAAGATCGCCGCCCGGCTCTATCTGAAGAAGGTCAAGCGCGAGGCGCGGCTGATCTTCTCGGATACGGTCGAACCACTTGAGGAGCTGGGAAGTCGTGACGCTTCGGGCGACGCCGCCAGCCGTATCGATCTCGACGGCGCGCTGAAGGCGCTCTCGCGCGGCGAGCGGCTGTGCGTATCGCTTTGCTATGGGGCCGACTGGTCCCACGGCGAGGCGGCCGAGGCCTTGAACATTCCCATTGGCACGGTCAAATCCCATGTCAAACGTGGTCTGGATAAACTCCGGGCGAAGCTCGCCCGGCCCGAAGAGGGGGCGAGGAGGGAAGCTCATGGCTGAACCCGATTTCGAAGCCCAACTGACCCGACTGTTCGCCGAACCGCCGGCGTTCCCGGACGCGGCCCTGTTCAACGCCGAGGTGGCGGCCAAGCTCGATCGCGGCTGGGCGATGCGTCGCCTGTTCATCGGCGGGGCGGGCACGGTGGCGGGCCTATTCGGCGCGTTCCAGATCCTGTCGACGCGTTTCTCCGCCGAGATCGCGCAGCTCTCGCGCAACGGCGGCCATAACCTCACGGCCGAGTACGACGCGGGCGTCGCCAAGATCAATTCGGTGCTGACCACGCCGGCCAGCGCCGAAGCCGTCTGGCTGGCGGCGGCCTTGGCGGTGGTGGCTCTGGCCTTCGCGGTGACGCGGATCGTCGAGGAGCTTTAGGCGGCTTATCGCTGTTCATGTTGCGGCGCGGCGCGATCCGGCCCACAAACGGCGCCCAATCGCGTTGCTTGAGGAGCGTTGGTCCTGTCCGCTCACCGTGAAGAGACGGTTCGCCGTCTGGCCGCCCCCGATATCGCCGCTCGCAAGGGCGGCAAGCCGATCGTCTGCCTGACCGCCTACACGGCCCCCGTGGCCGCCGCGCTGGACGACGCCTGCGACGTCCTGCTGGTCGGCGATTCTGTCGGCATGGTCGTCCACGGCCTGCCCAACACGGTCGGCGTCACCCTGGACATGATGATCCTGCACGGTCAGGCGGTCATGCGCGGCTCGCGAAAGGCCATGGTGGTGATCGATATGCCGTTCGGCTCGTACGAGGGCGCGCACGAGGAGGCCTACGCCAACGCCGTGCGGATCATGAAGGAGACCGGCGCCCAGGCGGTGAAGGTCGAAAGCGGTCCGACCGTGCCTGAGACCATCGCCTATCTCACCCAGCGCGGGGTGCCGGTCATGGGGCACGTCGGCCTTCGCCCTCAGGCTGTCCTTCTGGAAGGCGGCTTCAAGGCCAAGGGCAAGGACGAGGCCGGCCGGGCCAAGGTTCTGGAAGAAGCGCGCCTGACCGCCGAGGCCGGCGCTTTCGCGATCGTGGTCGAGGGCGTCGCCGAAGGGCTGGCCCGCGAGGTGACCGAGGCCGTCAGCGTTCCGACGATCGGCATCGGCGCCTCGGCCGCCTGCGATGGCCAGGTGCTGGTGGTCGACGACATGCTGGGCCTGTTCGACTGGACCCCGAAGTTCGTCCGCCGCTACGCCGACTTGAAGGGCGAGATCCAGCGTGCGGCGGCGCAGTACGCCCGCGACGTTCAGGATCGCAGCTTCCCGGGCGAGGCCGAGACCTACTACGCGAAGAAGGCCTGAGCCTTACGGATCGATCGCCGTCCGGCGGGCGTTGCGGCAGGGCGCGGCACGCTATAGGTTCGCCGCCTCGGCTGGCGGCCCTTCGCCCGCCACAATCTGTCTTAAACCAGCGATGTCGGCCGGGTTCGTGCGCGACGTCGTTTGGTCCTAGCGCCTTGTTTCGGAGCCTCGTTTCGTGGTCGATGTTTTTGACGAAGTCGAAGAACAGCTTCGGGCGGAGCGTTATCAGTCGCTCGCCGTCAAGTCGCTGCCCTGGGTGGCGGCGGCGGTCGCGGCGGCCGTGATCGGCGTCGGCGGCTACTGGGGTTGGAAGTCCTATCAGACCAGCCAGGCCGACAAGGCTTCGGAAGCCTACCAAGCCGCCCTCGAGACCGCCCAGAAGGCTGGCCCGGCCAAGGCGTTTGGCCAGTTCAAGGTCGTCGCCGACGGCGGCGCGCGCGGCTACAAGGCCCTGGCGCTGCTGCAGATGGGCGACATCCGCATCGAAGAGAACAAGACCAAGGAAGCCGTCGCCTATTTCGACGAGGCCGCCAAGGCCGCGCCTGATCCTATCCTGGGCGACCTGGCCCGCCTCAAATCCGCCTTCGCCCTGATGGACACCGCGTCCTACAAGGATATCGAAGCGAGGTTGACGCCTTTGGCGGGGGAAAAGAGCCCGTACCGCGTGTACGCCAAGGAGGCGCTGGCCTTCGCCAAGCTGCAGGCGGGCGACGTCGCCGGCGCGCGCGGCGACTTCGTCGTGCTGGCCAACTCGCTCGACAACACCTCCGAGGAAGTGCGCCAGCGCGCCCAGGCGGCCATGCAACTGATCGACTCGGGCACGGCCAAGGACCTGGCCGCCGCGGTCAAGGCCGCCGCCAGCCTGCCGGCCATGCCGCCCATGGGCCAGCTTCCGCCCGCCGCGGCCCCCAACGCCGCCCCCAACGCCGCCCAATGAGCCGCCTGATGATGTCCAAGCGTTCCGTCGCCCTGGTGGCGCTGATGTCGGCCTCGGTGGCCGTCAGCGGCTGCTCGACGGTGTCCAAGCTCAACCCGTTCCACAAGGACGAGAAGAACAAGAGCACCGCCAGCCAAGGCCAGCGGATCTCGATCATCGCCTTCGACCAGAAGGTCGAGGCCAATGAGTCGCTTAAGGGCGCGGACTTCTTCCTGCCCGATCCGGTCGTGCAGACCGAATGGCGCCTGCCGGGCGGCAACGCCGAGCAGTCCATCGAGCACGTCGACGCGGGCAAGGCCTTCGAGATCGCCTGGAAGCGCGGCTTCGGCAAGAAGGGCGGCCGCACGTTCCACGTCACCGCCCCGCCGGTCTCGGCCGGCGACCGCATCTATGTGATGGACGGCGCCGCTGAGGTCGCCGCGCTGGACGCCAAGACCGGTTCGACCGTCTGGCGCAAGGACCTACGTCCGGCCGCTGGTCCGACCAAGAAGGGCGGCTTCCTGGGCCTGATCCCCAAGAAGAACGATCGCCTGGGTTTTGGCGGCGGTCTCGCCCTGGGCCCGGACAACAAGCTGTATGTCGCCTCGGGCTTCCGCTTCGTCGCGCAGATCGACTCCGCCAGCGGCGCCATCGGCTGGACCCAGCCGAGCTCGACCCCGATCCACGCCGCCCCGACCGTCGTCGACGGCCGCGTGTTCGTGGTTTCGACCGATAACGAGCTCCTGACCTTCGACGCGCCGACCGGCGCGCCGGGCTGGACCTATCAAGCCCTGAGCGAACCGGCCCGCATCCTGGCCGCCTCGACCCCCGCCGTCAGCGGCGACACCGTGGTGGCCGGCTTCGCGTCGGGCGAACTGGTGGCCCTGCGCGCCGCCAACGGCAACGACCTGTGGAGCGAGGCCCTGAGCCGCGCCAGCCGCACCAACGCCCTGTCGGAAATCCGGGACATCCCGGGCCGTCCGGTCATCTACAAGGGCGACGTCTTCGCGGTCAGCCACTCGGGCGTCTTCGCCGCCACCGACCTGCGCACGGGCCAGGCCCGCTGGAGCCTGCCGGTCACCGCGATCACCACCCCGTGGGTCGCCGGCGACGTCGTCTATGTCGTCGACAAGGCCGGCCAGGTGATCTGCGTTTCGCGCGAGAGCGGCTCGGTCTATTGGATCCAGGATCTCAACAACACCGAGGCCCTGACCAAGAAGCAGAAGAAGAAGCGCGCCAAGCACCCGATCCTGTGGTCGACGCCCATCCTGGCCAACGGCCGCCTGATCACGGTGTCCAGCCAGGGCGAGGCCGTGGCGCTGAACGCCAAGACCGGCGCCAAGGAAAAGACCCTGAAGATCGGCTCGCCTGTCCTGATCAACCCGATCGCGGTGGACAACATGATCTACGTGGTCACGGACGACGCCGAACTGGTCGCCATCCGCTGATCCTCTGGCTCCGTCGCGGAGCTGGAAAGACAATCAAACGCCTTCGGGCCCGGGACGGCGAGAGCCGTCCCGGGCCGTCGCTTTTGCGGTGAGGGCGAAAAT
>JAYRLX010000069.1:4844-11458 GCA_041905125.1 Caulobacter sp.
TTATCTGCGGCCGCGGGGGGGGTGTTTAAAAAAAAAACACCCCCTGGGGGCCCGGGCCGGGCGCCCGCCGCCCGGGGCCGTCGCTTTTGCGGTGAGGGCGAAAATCGACTACTTGGACGTCCATGCCTCTTAAACTCGCCATCGTCGGCCGCCCGAATGTGGGCAAGTCCACGCTGTTCAATCGTCTGGCCGGCAAGAAGCTGGCCATCGTTGATGACCAGCCGGGCGTCACGCGTGACCGCCGCTACGCCTCGGGCAACCTCGGCGACCTCGAACTGGAGCTGATCGACACCGCCGGCTTCGAGGACGTCGATGACAGCAGCCTCGAGGCGCGGATGCGCGCCCAGACCGAGGCCGCCATCGAGGAGGCCGACGTCTCGCTGTTCGTGTTCGACAGCCGCGAGGGTGTCACGGCCCTGGACGAAGTGTTCGCCGCCATCCTGCGCAAGCGCGACAAGCCGGTGATCGTCGCGGCCAACAAGGCCGAGGGCAAGGCTGGCGAGGCCGGCATCGGCGAAGCCTTCCGCCTGGGCCTGGGCGAGCCGATCCCGATCTCGGGCGAGCACGGCGAGGGCATGGCCGAGCTCTACGCCGCCCTGACCGCCTACGAGCCCCAGGAAGAACTGGAAGACGACGGCGACGAGGACGACGACACCAAGCCAATCCGCATCGCCATCATCGGCCGCCCGAACGCGGGCAAGTCGACCCTGGTCAACCGCCTGCTGGGCGAGGATCGCCTGCTGACCGGCCCCGAGGCCGGCATCACCCGCGACTCCATCTCGGTCGACTGGGAGTGGGACGGCCGCAAGATCCGGCTGGTCGACACCGCCGGTCTGCGCCGCAAGGCCAAGGTCCAGGACAAGCTCGAGAAGCTGTCGACCGCCGACACCATCCGCGCCATCACCTTCGCCGAGGTGGTGCTGCTGGTGATGGACGCCACGCACCCGTTCGAGATCCAGGACCTGCAGATTGCCGACCTCGCCGAACGGGAAGGGCGGGCCCTGGTGTTCGTGCTGGCCAAGTGGGACCTGATCGGGGACCCGCAGGCCCAGCTCATCGCCTTCCGCGAACACGCCGAGCGCATGCTGCCGCAGCTGCGCGGCGCGCCGGTCGTGGCGCTGTCGGGCGAGACGGGTAGGGGCATCAACCAGCTGATGCCGGCGGTGATCAAGACGCACCGCGACTGGTCGACCAAGGTCAAGACCCGCGACCTGAACGACTGGCTGCAGATGGCCATGCAGCGCCACCCGCCGCCGGCCGTGAACGGCAAGCGCGTGAAGCCCAAGTACATGGCCCAGACCAAGGCGCGTCCGCCGACGTTCGTGCTTTTCTCCAGCCGCGCCGACCAGATGCCCGACCATTACCGCCGCTATCTGGTCAACAGCCTGCGCGAAAGCTTCGACCTGCCGGGCGTGCCGCTGCGCATCACCGTCAAGTCGGGCGCCAACCCCTATGCCGAGGGCGAGGCCAAGGGCCACAGCGGCCGGGGCAAGCGCGAGTTCGAGCGTCGTGAGCGCGAGGAAGAGCGCATCCGCGCCTCGCGCAACACGGTCAAGAAGTCCAAGCGCCTGGCTGCGGAAGCCGCCGCCAAGGCGGCCGAGGCCGCGGGCCTGCCAGACCCCGGCAAGGCGGCGGTGAAGCCTGTGAAGAAGAAGGGGCCGACGGTCGCGGCGCCCGCTGTCGACGCCTCGGCCGAACCCGGCAAGGCCGCCGTCAAGTCGGTCAAGGCCAAGGGCCCTCGCGCCCAGAAGAAGGTCTCGACGACGCCCAGCTACAAGGTTGGCGTCAAGTCGGCGGGTGGCAAGGCGGGCGCGCCGCGTCGGCCGAGCGCCGGGTCGCGGACCGTGCGCGGCAACACCGGCCCTGGCCGTCCGAAGGGGCGCTAGGGCTTCGAGTCCCCGGCGTCAGGCGTCGACGCTGGGCGACTCCTGACCGCGCTCCTTGAAGCGCACGACGCCCTTGGGGGCCTCGCGGTCCGGACGGACCAGGTCCACGATGAACGGGACGATCGTCTCGGGCGCGGGCACCGTCTGCGGATCCTCGCCGGGGAAGGCGCCGGCGCGCATCTTGGTGCGCATGGCGCCCGGATCGACGCAGAAGGCGCGGATCGGCGTGTTTTCGGTCTCGTCCGCATAGACGTCGACCAGAGCTTCCAGCGCCGCCTTGGTGGCCGCGTAGACGCCCCAGAAGGCCGGACGGGTGCGCGCGACGCTGCTGGAGAAGAACAGGGCGCGACCGGCGTCGGAGGCGCGCAGCAGCGGGTCCATCGACCGGATTAGGCGCCAGTTGGCCGTCAGGTTGGTGCTCAGCACCATGTCCCAGCCCTTGGGCTCCAGGTGGCTGACCGGGGTCAGCGGGCCGAGCAGGGCGGCGGCGCCGACCAGGATGTCGAGCTTGCCCCAGCGCTGATGGATCGCCGCGCCCAGATGATCCAGGCCGTCGGGCTCGCGCAGGTCCAGGGGAACCAGGGTCGCGCGCTCGCCGGTGGCGGCCAGGATCGCGTCATCCAGGGCTTCGAGCGCGCCTTGGGTGCGGCCGACGGCGATGACATGGGCGCCGGCCTTGGCGAGTCCGAGAGCGACCGCCTCGCCGATGCCGCGCGTGGCGCCGGTGACGAGGGCGATGCGGCCGGCCAGCGGCTTTTGGGAGTCGAGAGTCATGGCGCGGGTTCTAGAGCAGAGGGCGGAAAACGTAAAACCGCGATCAGCCCTTAAGCTTCCTTGGATTGCTTGGCGTAGTGCTGGGCGATGACCGAGCAGGCCATCAGCTGGATCTGGTGGAAGATCATCAGCGGCAGGACGATGATCCCCGCCGTCGGGCCGGGGAACAGGATCCCGGCCATGGGCACGCCGGTGGCCAAGCTCTTCTTCGACCCGCAGAAGGTGATCGCGCGCTCATCCTCGGGCGAGAAGCCCAGGGCGCGCGCGCCAAACGTCGTGGCCGCCAGCACGATGGCCAGGAGCACGCCGCAGACGGCCAGCAGGATGACGAGCTGCATCGGCGAGATCTTGTGCCAGATGCCGCCGACCACGGCCTCGCTGAAGGCCGAATAGACGACCAGCAGGATCGAGCCTCGGTCGACATAGCCGATCAGGCCCTTGTGCTTGGTGATCCAGGCGCTGACCAGCGGCCGCGCCAGCTGGCCGGCGATGAACGGCAGCAGCAGCTGGACGACGATGTCGCGCACCGACTGCCAGCCGCCCGACGCGCCGCCCTGGGTGTGCATCAGCAGGCCGACCAGCAGAGGCGTGATGAAGATGCCGAACAGGTTCGAGGCGCTGGCCGCCACGACGGCGGCGGCGACATTGCCGCGCGCGATCGAGGTGAAGGCGATCGACGACTGCACGGTCGAGGGCAGGCAGCACAGGAACAGGATGCCCGCCGCCAGGGTCGTCGGCAGCACGCCCAGCTTGCTGATCACCAGGCCCAGCACCGGGAACATCACGAAGGTGAAGGCCAGGATCAGAAGGTGCAGGCGCCAGTGGGTGACGCCCGCCACGACCGACTCCCGCGACAGCTTGGCGCCGTGCAAGAAGAACAGCAGGGCGATCGCCAGCTTGACGACGATCGACAGGCCATGCGCCGCCTCGCCCCGCACCGGCAGGATCGAGGCCAGCACGACCATGCCGAACAGGGCGATGACATAAGGCTCGAGCTTCAGCTTCTCGAGCAGACCTTTCAGACCCATGCGGGCAGGGCTTTAAGCGCTGACCAGCAGCGAGAGCTGCTTGTCGTTGGCTTCGTTGCGGCCCTCGGCGATCTCGCGGTCCGTCAGGCGGGTCGGATAATCGCCGGTGAAGTAGTGGTCGGTGAACTGCGGGGCGGCCGGGTCGCGGGGACCGGCCTCGAGGGCGTCATAGAGGCCCTCGACCGACAGGAAGCCCAGGCTGTCCACTTCCAGGAACTTGGCCATCTCTTCCAGCGACTTGTTGGCCGCCAGCAGTTGCTCGCGCTCCGGCATGTCGATGCCGTAGAAGTCTGGCCACTTGATCGGCGGGCTGGCCGAGCGGAGGTGGACCTCGGTCGCGCCGGCCTCGCGGACCATGCGGACGATCTTCAGCGAGGTGGTGCCGCGCACGATCGAGTCGTCGATCAGCACCACCCGCTTGCCGGCCAGGACGGCGCGGTTGGGGCTGTGCTTCATGCGCACGCCCAGTTCGCGGACACCTTGCGTCGGCTGGATGAAGGTGCGGCCTACATAATGGTTGCGGATGATGCCCATTTCGAAGGGCAGGCCGCTTTCCTGGGCGTAGCCGAGGGCGGCCGGCACGCCGCTGTCGGGCACCGGCACGACGACGTCGGCCTCGACGCCGGTCTCCTTGGCGAGGTTGTGGCCCATGCGCTTGCGTACGCCGTAGACCGAGCGGCCGTTCACGACGCTGTCGGGACGGGCGAAATAGACATATTCGAACACGCAGGGCCGGGCGGCCTTGGTCTGGAACGGCTTGGTCGAGGTGACGCCGGTCTCCTCGATCACCACCATCTCGCCGTGCTCGATGTCGCGCACGAAGCGGGCGCCGATCATGTCGAGGGCGCAGGTTTCCGAGGCCAGGACCGGCTTGCCGTCCAGATCGCCCAGCACCAGCGGGCGGATGCCCAGCGGGTCGCGGACGCCGATCATCTTCTTGTTGGTGATGGCCACAAGGGCGTAGCCGCCCTCGATCTGGCTGATCGCGTCGACGAAGCGGTCGACGATCTTGGCCTTCCGCGAGCGGGCGATCAGGTGGAGGATCGCCTCGCTGTCCGAGGTCGATTGGAAGATCGCGCCTTCCTGGACCAGGCGTTCGCGCAGGGTCAGGAAGTTGGTCAGGTTGCCGTTGTGAGCGATGGCCACGCCGCCGGTCTCGAGATCGGCGAACATCGGCTGGACGTTGCGGATGAAGCTGCCGCCAGCCGTCGAGTAGCGGGTGTGGCCGATGGCCATGTTGCCGGGCAGGCGCTGGACCAGGTCGGAGCCGGTGAAGGCGTCGCCGACGTGACCCATGTGGCGTTCGGTGTGGAAGCGGTTGCCGTCGAAGGCGGCGATGCCGCAGGCTTCCTGGCCGCGGTGCTGCAGGGCGTGGAGGCCCAGGGCCGCGATGGCCGCCGCGTCACGGACGCCGAAGACGCCGAACACGCCGCATTCGAGGCGAAGCGTGTCGTCCTCCGGATCCCGCCAGGGGGCGGACGAATAGCGGTCGGTCGACTGGCCCAGGAAGCTCATCGCGATTTCTCCACCAGATCGTCGAGGTCCCGACGCTGGTTCCTATCATAGCCTTTTCCCGACGATTTCTCGCCGGACGTATTGTCGCCGCCGTCCTCGGCGCCCTCGTGGACGGCGTCCTTGATGGCGGGGGCCAGCTTGCCGGCCAGGGCCTTGCCCTTGGGGGCGAAGACCTTGAGGGCTTTGCCGCTGACTTCGGACAGCGGGTAGAACATCGAGTCCTCGACCCAATGCGGCATCCGATCCGGCGGCGTCGCCAGGTGCAGCAACAGGTTGAAGACGCCCAGCACCACGCAGGCGCGGACTAGGCCGAAGGTCGCGCCGATGGCGTTGTCGGCGGTCCCGCCGGCCGAGCTCTCCTGCAGCTTGGCGGTGACCCGCGCGCCGATCAGGCGGAAGATCAGGAAGAAGACGACGAAGACCACTAGGACGGCCGCGCCGGTGGCGGCCCAGTCGGGGTCCATGAGCTTGCGGAACAGCGGCCCGGTGATCCGCAGGCCAAACAGGGCGATGGCGGCGGCGAACAGGAACGACAGGGCCGAGGTCAGCTCGCGCGAGGCGCCGCGCAGCCAGCCGGTGACGCCGGAGATCAGCAGCAGCAGGCCGGCGATGATGTCGAAGGGCGTCACGTCAGGCTCGTCCAGATCTCGTCGCCGATCCGGCGCACGGCGTCGGTGAGGCGAGCCACGCCCGCGACCGGCAGAGAGCCGCCGCCCTCAGGTAGGCCGGCGAGCGGTCCCAGCGCCCGGCCAAATCCCAATTTCGCGGCTTCCTTCAAACGAGTCTCCATCCGGCTGACGGGCCTGACTTCGCCCGACAGACTGACCTCGCCGAACACGACGCAGTCCTGGGGCAGGGCGACGTCCAGGGCGGAGGAGGCCAGGGCCGCCGCCGCCGCGAGATCCGCCGCCGGTTCGGTAATGCGTAGGCCGCCGGCGACGTTCAGATAGACGTCCTTGTCGCCAAAACCAAGGCCGCATCGGGCCTCGAGCACGGCGAGCACCATGGCCAGGCGACCGGAATCCCAGCCGACGACCGCTCGGCGAGGCGTTCCGTACGCGGAAGGCGCGACCAGGGCCTGGAATTCCACCAGGACGGGCCGGCTGCCCTCGATGCCTGCGAACACCGCCGCGCCCGCCGCGCGCTCGCCGCCTTCGTTCAGGAATAGAGCCGAGGGATTCTTCACCTCGCGCAGGCCGACGTCGCCCATCTCGAAGACGCCGATCTCGTCGGTGGCGCCGAAGCGGTTCTTGGCGCCGCGCAGGATGCGAAATGGATAGCCGCGCTCGCCTTCGAACGCCAGGACCGCGTCCACCAGGTGCTCGACCACGCGCGGACCGGCGATCTGGCCGTCCTTGGTGACGTGGCCGACCAGCAGGATCGCCACGCCCTTCTTCTTGGCCAGGCGCAC
>JAYRLX010000069.1:11468-12446 GCA_041905125.1 Caulobacter sp.
CCAGCTCGGTGGCGCAAGCGCGGACCTGGGTGACGGTGCCGGGGCCGGCCTCGTGGGCGTCGCTCCACAGGGTCTGGATCGAGTCGATGACCACGAGGTCGAAGCTGTCGCGCTTCAGGCCATCCAGGATGTCGCGCAGCGAGGTCTCGGCGGCGAGGCTGACGTTGGATTTGGCCAGGCCCATCCGGTCCGCGCGGCCTCGGATCTGCTCGACGGCCTCTTCGCCCGAGATGTAGGCGCAGGACACGCCGCGCGCGGCGGCGCTGGCGCAGACCTGCAGCAGCAGGGTGGACTTGCCGACGCCCGGGTCGCCGCCGATCAGGATGGCCGAGCCGGGCACCACGCCGCCGCCGCAGACGCGGTCGAACTCGTCGACGCCGGTCAGGATGCGCGGGGGCGGGGCGGTCTCGCTCTCAAGACCGGTGAACTGCAGGCCGCGCACGCGCGTCGCCTTGGTCGTCGACAGGGCGCCCGGCGGCTTGGCGCCGACCTCCTCGACCAGGGTGTTCCAGCTTTGGCAGGCCGGGCATTGTCCGGACCACTTGGTCTGGACCGCGCCACAGGACTGGCAGGCGTAGACGGCGCCGTCGCGGGCCATGAGGTCTCCTGATTCTCGGATGCGTGGAGACTACAGGCTGGCGGGCGGCTGCGCCAAAGGCGGACGTGCCTTACCGATAAATCCGTCGGGCGCGCGGGGCGATGTTGGTGAGCAGCTCGTAGGCCGTGGTGCCGGCCGCTGTGGCCGCGTCGTCGATCGGCATGTTCGCGCCCAGCAGCTCGACCATGGCGCCTGGACGCGCCGCGTCGCAGTCGGTGACGTCGATCGCCATCAAGTCCATCGAGACGCGGCCCAGCATCCGCCGGCGCGCGCCGTCGAACCAGACCTGGCCCTTGGGATGGCTCGAACGCGGCACGCCGTCGGCGTAGCCCGCGCCGACGATGGCGATGCGGGTGGTGTCGGGCGCGGTCCAGGTCGCG
>JAYRLX010000522.1:0-2214 GCA_041905125.1 Caulobacter sp.
GATGCGGGCGATCGCGCCGCCTTCGTCCAGGACCGTCTGGCCGACATGGCCCTGCAGGTGGCGGACGCCCAGCTCCCGGGCGCGCTCGGCCAGCACCTCGGCCAGCTTGGCGGCGTCGAAGTGGTAGGCGTAGTTCAGCGGGCCGGCGAAGTCGCTCTCGTGCGGGCGCTTGGGCGCGCGGGCCGCGTCCGCCACGCGGGCCTGGATCGTCACCGCTTCGGCGAACGGCGCGCGCGAAGCTTCGTCCTGCAGCAGCCAGTACGGCGCCAGGCTGAGGCCGTCGGTCGAGAACGGCGCCTCGAACGGGTGGAAGAAGCTGTGACGGCGGCCTTCGGCGGGGGCGTCGCCCCAGTCGACGAAGCGGATGCCCTGCTTGAAGGTGGCCGAGGTCTGGCGGATGAACCGCGCCTCGTCGATGCCCAGGAACTGCAGGGTGCCGCGGATCGTGGGGAAGGTGGCTTCGCCGACGCCAATGGCTCCGATCTCGGGCGACTCCAGGACGGTGATCGACAGGTGCGCCTGCTCGGCGAGCCGCAGCGCCTTGGCCAGATAGGCGGCCGTCAGCCACCCGGCCGTCCCGCCGCCCACGATCAGAATGCTCCGTCCGCGCTTCATGGCCGATAGATACCAGAGTTCGCGAACGGGGGAGGGGCTTTCGACGCGCGCCGGGTGGGCAGTCGTGGCCATCGGGCGGTGGAGCGCGTCGCCAGGCTTGTCAGGGTCAGCGGCTATGGCCGACAAGTTCGGGGCCTGAGTCTGCGTCGTCGCTGGCTCGTGAGTATCGGGGGAGCGTATGAGGGTTCTGGATAAACTGGGTCGGCGCGGCTTTCTGGCCGGCGCGGCGGCGAGCGCGGTCGCGGTCAGCGGTCCGGCCTGGGCGCGAGACGAGGGCGTCAAGAAGCTGACCGACGGCCTGGCCCTGATCGGACCCGCCGAGCGGCAGGCCCGACTCGTACGCGCCCAGGCGCTGATGGCGAAGCTGGGTCTTTCGGCGGTGATCACCGAGGCCGGCTCATCGATGGACTATTTCACCGGCGCCCAATGGAGCCGCAGCGAGCGACCGACCCTGGCGATCATTCCACGCGAAGGCCAGGTCGGCATGGTGATGCCGAAGTTCGAGGAAGGCTCGATCCGCCAGAGCCTGTCGGTCCCGGCCGAGGTCCGCACCTGGGAAGAGGACGAAAGCCCCTACGCCATCGCCGCCGGCCTGCTGGCCGACCGCAAGCTGGCCTCGGGCAAGATCGGCGTCGAGGAGACGATCCGGGACTTCATCGTCCAGGGGCTGGCCGGCGCCTTGCCGAACGCCAAGATCGTGCCCGGCGCGGCGGTGTTCCGCGGCTGCCGGATGATCAAGACTCCGGCCGAGATCGCCCTGATGCAGGTCGCGTCCGACATCACCGTCGCGGCGCTGCGCCATACCCACGCCAATGTCCGGGCCGGCATGGTCCCGCGCGACATCGCCGCCTTGATGAGCGAGCGGACCACGGCCCTGGGCGGGCGGGTCAGCTTCAACCTGATCCTGATCGGCGAGGCCAGCGCCTATCCGCACGGCTCGCGCCAGCCCCAGGTGCTGAGCGAGGGTCAGGTCGTGCTGATGGACTGCGGCTGCAATGTCGGCGGCTACGAGTCCGACATCTCGCGCACCTTCGTGTTCGGCGAGCCCACCGCCCGCCAGCGCAAGGTCTGGACCGACGTCCAGCGCGGCCAGCAGGTGGCCTTCGAGGCCGCCCAGATCGGGGTCGAGGCCGGGTCGGTCGACCGCGCCGTCCGGGCCTATTACGAAAGCCTGGGCTGGGGTCCGCGCTACAAGCTGCCGGGCCTGTCGCACCGCACCGGTCACGGCATCGGCATGGACGGCCACGAGCCCGTCAATTTCGTGATGTCGGAGACCACCAAGCTGGCCCCCGGCATGTGCTTCTCGGACGAGCCGGGCATCTACATCCCCGGCGAATTCGGCGTCCGACTGGAGGACTGCATCCATCTGACGGAGCAGGGACCGCGCTGGTTCAGCCAGCCGCCGCCGTCGCTGGACAAGCCGATGGGGTGAGGCGCGGCGAGCCCCGCGTCAACCCTACGGCGTGATCCGGATCACCTTGCCGTTGTCGTCGTCGGTCAGGACGTAGATCGCGCCGTCGGGCCCGACCTCCACGTCGCGGACGCGGCCGCCGATGTCGGTGAACAGGCGCTCCTCGCCGACGACCTTGCCGTCCTTCA
>JAYRLX010000070.1:0-360 GCA_041905125.1 Caulobacter sp.
AACCTCGGCATCGCCCCGCCGAACGTGACCGCCGCCGAGCGCGGTCCGGACACGATCAACCGCGTCGGCTCGTTCATCGGCGTCGCGGCTCAGTCGGACAACGTTTCGCCCGAGCTTTCGCCGCCCGCCGGCGACCGCGAGACGGCCCGCCTGCTGGGCGAGCGCGTCGCCAAGGCCGCCGTCCGCTGGACCGCCGGCGCTTCGGCCTCCGAAGCGATCACGACCAAGGCCGCCTAATCGGTCACGGCCGCGGCCATTCCCCTCCCAGTCGCGGCCAGGAAGGCGGGCCCCCCCGCGGGGGCGCCGCCGGGGGGAGCGGGGGGTGTTACAAGGCGCCCCCCCGCCGCGCGGTGGGCGGCC
>JAYRLX010000070.1:370-12429 GCA_041905125.1 Caulobacter sp.
GCCCGCGCCAAGCCCCCCCCCCGGGGGGGCCCGGCGGGCGCGCCCCCGGGGGGGCGCGCGCCTTTCGACTTCTGGGGTTATTCCTCTTCGCCGACCGGCTGCTCGTAGGCGGCCATCATCGCCATGTTCAGGATCTTGGACACCGAGGCCGACAGCGGCGCGATCTGCACCGACTTGGACAGGCCCAGCAGCACCGGTCCGATCACCGTGGCGCCGCCCAGCGACTGCACCAGCTTGGTCGAGATCGAGGCGGCGTGGATGGCCGGCATGACCAGGATGTTGGCGCTGTCGGTCAGGCGCATGAACGGATAGTTGGCGCGCTTTTCCGGATCCAGGGCCAGCTCGGGCGGCATTTCGCCCTCGTACTCGAAGTCGACGTCCATCTCGTCGAGCATGGCGACGGCTTCGCGCCCCTTCTCCGACCGCAGGCCCATCGGGTTGCCGAAGGTCGAATAGCTCATGAAGGCCACGCGCGGCTTGAAGCCCAGGCGCCGCACGGCGCGGGCCGCCTCGCAGGCGATCTCGACCAGTTCCTCGGCCTCGGGCAGCTCGGTGACGTTGGTGTCGGCCACGAAGATCGTCCGGCCCTTGGCCAGCACCACCGACATGCCCATGATCCGACCGCCGGGCGCCGGGTCGACGACGCGCAGCACCTCTTCCAGGGCCTGGTCAAAGCTGCGGGTGACGCCGGTGACCATGGCGTCGGCCTCGCCCAGGGTGACCATCGAGGCGGCGAAGCTGTTGCGGTCCTGGTTGATCAGGCGCTGGACGTCGCGCTTCAGATAGCCCTGGCGCTGCAGGCGCGCGTACAGGGCGTCGACGTAATCTGGATTACGTTCGGAAAGACGCGCGTTGACGATCTCGAGGCCGGCGGTCTCGGGATCGAGGCCGACCAGCTTCATGTTCTCGTGCACCAGGTTCTCACGGCCGCACAGGATCGACTTGCCGTAGCCGCCGGTCTGGTAGGCATAGGCGGCGCGGATGACGCTGGGGTCCTCGCCCTCGGCGAACACGATGCGCTTGGGATTGGCGAGCACCGAGCCCGAGATCTTCTGCAGGAAGCCGGCGGTGGGATCCAGGCGCTGGGCCAGGCCCGCGCGATAGGCGTCCATGTCGGCGATCGGCTTGCGGGCGACGCCGGTGTCCATGGCCGCCTGGGCGACGAACGGCGGCACGTACCAGATCAGGCGCGGATCGAAGGCCGACGGGATGATGTAGTCCGGCCCGAACTTCAGCTGGCGGCCGTGATAGGCGGCGGCGACCTCGTCCGGAACGTCTTCGCGCGCCAGCATGGCCAGGGCCTGGGCGCAGGCGATCTTCATCTCGTGGTTCACGCGGCGGGCCCGCACGTCCAGGGCGCCGCGGAAGATGTAGGGGAAGCCCAGGACGTTGTTGACCTGGTTGGGATAGTCCGACCGCCCCGTGCCCATGATCGCGTCCTTGCGGACCCGCTTGACCTCTTCAGGGGTGATTTCCGGATCGGGATTGGCCATGGCGAAGATGACCGGGTTCGGGGCCATCGAGGCGATCATCTCGGGCGTGAAGGCGCCCTTGGCGGAAAGACCCAGCAGCACGTCCGCGCCCTGGACGGCTTCAGCCAGGGTGCGCTTGTCGGTCTTGACCGCGTGGGCGCTCTTCCACTGGTTCATGCCCTCGGTGCGGCCCTGGTAGAGCACGCCCTTGGAGTCGACGGCGATGCAGTTCTCGGCCCGCACGCCCATGGCCTTGATCAGCTCCAGCGAGGCGATGCCGGCGGCGCCGGGGCCGTTCAGCACGACCTTCACATCCTCGATCTTCTTGCCGGTGATGTGGCAGGCGTTGATGAGGCCGGCGGCGCAGATGATCGCCGTGCCGTGCTGGTCGTCATGGAACACCGGGATGTCGAGCAGCTCCTGCAGCTCGGTCTCGATGCGGAAGCACTCGGGGCTCTTGATGTCCTCCAGATTGATGCCGCCGAAGGTGACCCCGATGTTCTTGACCACCGTGATGATCTCGTCGGGGTCCTTGGAGCTGACCTCGATGTCGATCGAGTCGACGTCGCCGAAGCGCTTGAAGAGGACGCTCTTGCCTTCCATGACCGGCTTGGAGGCCAGGGCCCCCAGGTCGCCAAGGCCCAGGATCGCGGTGCCGTTCGAGATCACCGCCACCAGGTTGCCCTTGGAGGTGTAGTCGTAGGCCGCGTCGGGATCGGCGGCGATCGCGTGGACGGGGACGGCGACGCCGGGCGAATAGGCCAGCGACAGGTCGCGCTGGGTCGCCATCGGCTTCGTCGGCACGATGGCGATCTTCCCCGGCGTGGGGTGGCGGTGGAAGGCCAAGGCCTCCGCATCGGTGAAGGTCTTGCGTTCCGCGTCGCTCATCCGGCGTTTCCCATTCCTGCTGCGCAAGTTGATCGTGGGACGCGCCGATCGATGCGAACGCGTCCTTATGCGCCCTCAGCGTAGCGACCGGGAACCGGCGTCACAACAGGCCACGCTCGTGAAAAGTCCAGCAAACGCTTGTTGGAATTGGCGTTGCGTCAACCTGGATGACCTTTCGTCACCCGGGGCGAGGTTGACCTCGAGGGGGCGGATGGGCGATCAGCAAGGCGAAGAGCGTAAGAGGAAAGCCGTTGACCCAGCCCGTGAAGATCGCCGTCGCCGGCGCCCTCGGCCGCATGGGCCAGGCCGTGATCCAGACGCTGGAAGGCCGCCACGACGTGGTGCTGGCCGCGCGCTTTGACCGCCCCGAGGCGGAAGGCGAGCTGCTGGTCAGCGCCGACGCGGCCCTGGCCGCCGCCGACGCCGTGATCGACTTCACCCTGCCGGAAGTGTCGGCCCAGCTGGCTGAAGCCGCCGCCGCCCGCGCCGTCCACCACGCCCACGCGCCGGCCCTGGTGATCGGCTCCACGGGCTTTTCGCCCGAACAGCTGGCCCGGATCGAGGCGGCCGCCGAGAAGGTCGTGATCGTCCGCTCGGGCAATTATTCGCTGGGCGTCAACATGCTGATGGGCCTGGTGCGCCAGGCCGCCGCCGCCTTGCCGGCCTCCGACTGGGACATCGAGGTCTTCGAGGCGCATCATAAGCGCAAGATCGACGCGCCGTCTGGCACGGCCCTGATGCTGGGCGAGGCGGCCGCCGAAGGCCGAGGCGTGGGCCTCGGCCAGGTCGCCGATCGCGGCCGCGACGGCGTGACGGGTCCTCGCAAGGAAGGCGCGATCGGCTTTTCGGTGGTGCGCGGCGGCGGGATCGTCGGCGAGCACAGCGTGATCTTCGCCGGCGAGTCCGAGACCCTGACCCTGGCGCACTCGGCCATCGACCGGGGCCTGTTCGCCCGGGGCGCGGTGGCCGCCGCGGCCTGGACAAAGGGCCAGGCCCCGGGGCTCTATGACATGCAAGACGTGCTCGGCTTTAAGAAGTAGGGATCCAAAGCTGAGCCGGGGGGCTTCTTAGGAACCAGACTTCAGGATCTGATGGCCGAACCCTCCACCGCCGTTGAGCCGAAACAGACGTCCCGCAAGGCGTGGGGGCGCGAGCGGCTGGTCGATCTGGGGCTCGAGGCCGTGTCCCTGTCGATGCTGGCCTTCATCGCCACCGGCCTCGTGGTCTGGTCGGGCCGGCGCGAGATCAGCCGCGAACTGGCGATCAGCTGGCTTCGCGACCACGGGATCGAGGCCGCCGTCGAGATCGACGATCTGGACGCCACGGGCTTTTCCGGCCGGGTGCGGCTGGGATCACGCGACAACCCGGTCTTCGCCGCCGACCGGCTGGAGGTCGCCTACGATCTGGCGACGCCCTGGACCGGCGAGCGGTTCGGCGTCCAGACCAAGGCGGTGCGGCTGGTCCGCCCCAGAGTCTTGGCCAGCGTCGATGAGAAGGGCCGCGTCCGATTCGGCGCGCTTCAGCCCCTGATCGACGAGGCCTTGAAGTCTCCCAAGAAGCCCAACGTTCCCGGCCCGGCGATTCTGGTCGAGGACGCGCGGCTGGACCTCGCCACGCCGGGCGGCCGTGTTCGCGTCACCGGCGACGCCAGCCTCGACGACGGCCAACTTCTGCGGCTGGACGGACGGCTGGCGCCGTTGCGCTACGCTGTCCCGGACCTGGCGCTGGCCGCCAAGGGCGCGACGGTCTCGGCCCGCAAGCGCGGCGACCGCCTGACGGTCGAGGTCTCGCTGGCGATCGACAGCCTGGAGGCCAAGGACGCCGACCTCGCCGGCGCGGCGGCGAAGCTGACGGCGGACCTGCCCTATCCCGACCTGGCGGCGATGAAGGCCAGCGGTCCTGTCGAGGCGCGGCTGGCGCTGACCGCCGAGAATGGCCGGGTCGCCGAAACGCAGGGGCGCGATCTCGCCGCGGACCTGAGCTTGGCCGGTCGCTTCGATGGCGGGCTCGACGCCTTCGCCTTCCTCGGCCGATCGCGCGGCGCCGTGCGCGGCGACCGACTGTCGGCGCCCGCCTTGGACGCCCGCGGGGCCAGCCTCTCGATGGATGCGTCGCGGATCACCATTGGCCGCCGGGACGGACGCACCGCCTTGCGCGGCGCTGTCCAAACCAAGCTTGTCGCGGACCAAGCCTTGGCCGGCGGAATGGCGCTGCGGGGCCTGAAGGCTTCGGCGGATTCGGCCAATCTGGGGGTGGCGCTGGACAGTCAGGGCTTCGCCGTCAATGGCCCCCTGGCGATCGATGCGGCGGCCCAGCGCCTCGCCAACGGCGGCTTGGCGCTGGCCGATGCGCGGCTTGAAGCGAGCGGCAAGATCGACCAAGGCCCGGCCGGTCTGACCCTGGCTCTGAATGGCTCGGCCGGAGGGCGCAGCGGCGTCTCCGCCCCTGACGCCGAACGCCTGGCCGGGCTGATCCCCAATCCCGCCTATGGCAAGCCCCTGTCCCGCGCGCTGCGGACGTTCGAGCTGGCCGCGCCCAGCCTCGGGCTGGACATCAAAGGCGGTCGGACACGCGCGTCCCTGGCCCAGGGCGCGACCCTGTCCGCCCCGAACGGCGTGAAGGTCGCGGTCGCCGCGCCGAAGGGCCTGCTGCTGGACGCGGGACCGGAGGGCGCGCGCGGCGCGCTGCAGGTGTCGCTGACGGGCGGCGGACTGCCGACGGTCAAGGCGCTGGCGCCGCAATGGCGGATGGCGGGCGGTGTCCTGACTTCGCCGCTGTCGCTGGCGGTCGAGAATTTCGACCTGCCGCCGATCCAGGGCGTCACCGGTCAGGTGGACGGCCAGGCCCGGCTGGCGGGCGGCCGCTTCACCCTGACGACGTCTAAGTGCTCGCCGCTGACGGCCAAGGCCTATGCGCTCGGCGACAACCCGGTCACCGACATCAAGGCCAAGCTCTGCCCGACCAAGGCGCCGTTGGTCCTGGCTGGCGCGGGTGGCTGGAACGCGGCGCTGAGGTTCGACGACGGGGAGGGCGCTCTGGCTGTAGCCCAGGCCAAGCTGCAGGGCGTGAAGGGCGAGGCCAGCTTCGGCGGGGCGGGCGGCTTCGACCGGGCCAGCGTCCGCGTCGAACGCGCGGCGGTCACGGACGCCGCCCCCGAACGACGCTTCAATCCGATCCTGGCCAAGGGCCAGCTGGCCCTGACCGGCGGCGTCTGGGGCGGGACCTTCCAGGGCGCGACCCCGACCGGCGCGCCGCTCGGCGAGATCCGCCTGCGCCATGTGGTGGCGACGGGCCGAGGCCAAGCGGATATCGACGCCTCCAAGCTGGTCTTCGCCAAGGACGGGCTGCAGCCGGGCGACCTGTCGCCGCTGGCGGCCTTCGCCCGCGAGGCCAAGGGACCGGCCAGTTTCACCGGGGTCTTCGCCTGGGATGACAAGGGCGCGACGAGCCGCGGCCGCCTGGTGGCCGACCGGATCGATTTCACGAGCCCGATCGGCTTCGTCGCCACCCTGGACGGGGCGGTGGATTTCGACAGCCTGGCGCCGCTGACCACGCGGCCGGGTCAGTCCTTGCAGGTCGTGCGGATCGATTCGCTGGTGCCGTTGACGGCGGTCGAGTCGGTGTTCCAGCTCGGCGCCGACGCCCTGCACATCTCCAAGGCGACGTTCGAGGCGGCCAAGGGGCGGATCTCGATCGAGCCGACCGACGTGCCGCTGGCGGCGGACAAGACGATCAAGGGCGTGATCGTGGTCGAGCACCTGGACCTCGGCGAGCTGATCGCCGCCTCGTCCCTGGCCGAGAAGGTCAAGGTCCAGGCGGTGGTCGACGGCCGCCTGCCGTTCACCTTCGGTCCGGAGGGCCTGCGGTTCCAGGAGGGCAAGATCAGCGCCATCCAGCCGGGTCGGCTGGAGATCTCGCGCGCGGCCCTGTCCAATGTCGCCGCCAGCCCCAATGACGCGCCCGGCGCGCCGCCCGCCCAGCCGGCCCAGGTCAACGCCATTCAGGACTTCGCCTACCAGGCCATGGAGAACCTGGCGTTCGACCAGTTGGAGGCCGGGGTGAACAGCACCGACAAGGGGCGGCTGGGGATCCTGTTCCATATCAAGGGCCAGCATGATCCGAAGGTCCCGGAAAAGGCGCGGGTCGGCATCCTCGACCTGATCCGCGGCCGCGCGTTCGACAAGCGCATCGCCCTGCCGGCCAAGACGCCGGTCGACCTCACCCTCGACACGTCGCTGAACTTCGACGAGCTTCTGGCGGCCTGGCGCCGTTCGTTCGCCGACGAGCCGCCGGCGGCGCCGCCCCGTTCAGGTCCGGTTCAACCGTGACCGCTCATCCTGCGCAAGAATTGGAGACTAGACGCATGAGACAGCGCGCCCTTCTTCTGGGCCTCGCCATGACGGGAGCCTTGGCGGCCGCCTGCACGCCCACCGTCAGGGTCAAGGTTGATCCGATCAATATCTACGCCAAGCTGGACGCCGACGTGCGCGTGCGGCTGGACAAGGAAGTCCAGTCGCTGATCCAGCAGAACCCGAACCTGTTCTAAGCAAGGAGGACCGACATGATCCGCAAGACGATGACGGTTCTGGCGCTGGGCCTGGCGATGACCGCGGCCGGCGCGAACCTGGCCCTGGCCCAATCGGCCGCCGCCAAGGCCGCCGTGGACGCCGGCAAGGCCGCTGGCACGGTCGGCGAGCAGGCCGACGGCTATCTCGGCATCGTGTCGGGCGGCGACGCCGCCCTGCGCTCGGCCGTGGCCGAGATCAACACCGGCCGGGCCGCCGCCTACAAGGACATCGCCGCCAAGACCGGCGTGACTCCCGAAGCCGCCGGCCAGGCCACCGCCAAGCAGCTCTATGGCCGCCTGGCGCCGGGCCAGTACTGGAAGCCGCTGGATGGCGGCTGGGTGAAGAAGTAATCGCGTAACGTCATCCCGCGTCTCAGGCGCGGGATGACGGCCGGCCATCGGGGCCCTAAACAGCCTCCATGTCCGCCTCTCGCCAGCGCCTGCTTCCCTACGCCGCCCTGATGGGCGCGATCGTCGTCCTGTGCGTGGGGACATCGTTCGCCAAGAGCCTGTTCCCGCTGATCGGCGCCCAAGGCACGACGGCCTATCGAGTCGGCTTCTCGGCCCTGATCCTGCTGCTGGTCTGGCGGCCCTGGCGTCATCCGCTGTCGCGCGCGGACCTGGGCCGCATCGCCGCCTACGGCGCAGTGATGGGCCTGATGAACCTCTGCTTCTACATGGCGATCCGCACCGTGCCCCTGGGCTTGGCGATCGCGATCGAGTTCATGGGGCCGCTCACCGTGGCGGTCGCCAGCTCGCGCAAGCTGATCCATTTCGTCTGGATCGGACTGGCGGTCCTGGGCCTCGCCCTGCTGCTGCCGATCGATCCCGGCGCCAAGCCGCTCGACCCGGTGGGCGTCGGCTTCGCCTGCGCGGCGGCGGTGATGTGGGCGCTGTACATCATCCTGGGCAAGCGGACCGGCCACCTGCATGCCGGACGCTCGGTGGCCCTGGGCATGACCACCGCGGCGCTGATCGTCGCGCCGATCGGCGTGCTCTCGGCGGGCGCCAGCCTGTTCCACCTCAAGGTCGTGTTGCTGGGCCTGGCCGTGGCGGTTCTCTCAAGCGCCATTCCCTATTCGCTGGAGATGATCGCCCTGCGCGGCATTCCCAAGCGCAGTTTCGGCGTGGTGCTGAGCGCCGAGCCGGCCGTCGGGGCTCTGGCGGGCCTCGTGATCCTGGGCGAGCGTCTGGCGCCGTCACAATGGCTGGCCATCGCCGCCATCGTCGCCGCCTCGGTCGGAACGATCCTGACCACGCCCGCCGACGCGGTGGCCGAGGAGATCACGCCTTAAGCAGATCGGAGGAGGGGGCCTTCCGCGACATCATGACTCTTGAGCGACTCGCTCAGTGGACTGAAGCTTCGAACACGTCCGCTTGGAGCGTTGTGATGACGATCAGTGCGTTCGAGAAGCAGCTTAACGGCTACGGCCTGACCACGGCCGAGATCCACTACCACATGCCCGATCATCCCGGCCTGCTGCAGCTTTACGTCTGGCAGGAGTACGATCTGGCGCCGAAGTTCCCCACCCTGAAGGGCTTCCTCGACTTCTGGAGCCGCGAGTTGGACGGCGTGCTGCACTCGGTACGCGTGGCCCACAACCGGCTGATCGGCCCCCGCGAATGGCGGGCCGTGAACGGGGTCTTCACGCTGCAATAGTTTCGCTGGGCTTGCCTCGGAGGCTCGTCGACCGTAACTCCCCGGGCGATGAGCGCTGGAGCCAAGATCTGCGGACTGTCGACGCCCGAGACGGTCAAGGCCGCCTTCGACGGCGGCGCGGCCTTCCTGGGCTTCGTCTTCTTCGCGAAGAGCCCGCGCAACCTGACGCCCGAAACCGCCGCGCGGCTGGTCGAACCGGTTCGCGGCCGGGGCGTGAAGACGGTCGCCGTCACCGTCGATCCCGACGACGCCCTGGTCGACCGCCTGATGGCGACCATGCGGCCCGACCTGATCCAGGTCCACGGCAAGGAGACCCCCTCGCGCGTCCGCGAGATCGCCGCCCGCGCCGGGATTGGCGTGATCAAGGCCTTCTCGGTCTCCAGCCCGGCCGATGTCGATCAAGCCGCCGCCTTTGACGGCGTCGCCGAGCACCTGATGTTCGACGCCAAGCCCGTGGAGGGCTCTGCCCTGCCGGGCGGCACGGGCGCCCGTTTCGACTGGGGACTGCTGGCCGGACGCCGCTTTTCGCGCCCGCATTTCCTGGCCGGAGGCCTGGATCCGTGGAACGTGGCCGAGGCGATCACGGTCTCGGGATCCCCGCTCGTGGACGTTTCTTCTGGCGTGGAGCGCGGTCCCGGCCTAAAGGACCCGGTCCTGATCTCGGCGTTCCTGGACGCCGTCAAACGCGCCAAAGACTAGACAAGCCCAGCTGGGAAGCTTTCGTGAACGCTCCTGCGAAACCTAACGACTACTCGGCCTATCCGGACGCCAACGGCCGGTTCGGCGACTTCGGCGGCCGCTATGTGGCCGAGACGCTGATGCCGCTGGTGCTGGACCTGGGCAAGGCCTATGCCGACGCCAAGGCCGATCCGGAGTTCCAGGCCCAGCTCAAGAGCTACAACACCCACTACGCCGGCCGGCCCAGCCCGCTCTATTTCGCCGAGCGCCTGACCGAGCACTTCGGCGGGGCCAAGATCTATTTCAAGCGCGACGAGCTGAACCACACCGGCTCGCACAAGATCAACAACGCCCTGGGCCAGATCCTGCTGGCCATGCGCATGGGCAAGACCCGGATCATCGCCGAGACCGGCGCGGGCCAGCACGGCGTGGCCACCGCCACCGTCTGCGCGCGCTTTGGCCTGCCCTGCGTCGTCTACATGGGCGCCACCGACGTCGAGCGTCAGAAGCCGAACGTCTTCCGCATGAATCTCCTTGGGGCGGAAGTCCGCCCGGTCAGCTCGGGCACGGGCACCCTGAAGGACGCCATGAACGAGGCGATGCGCGATTGGGTCACCAACGTGCACGACACCTACTACCTGATCGGCACGGCCGCCGGCCCGCACCCCTATCCGGTGATGGTCCGCGACTTCCAGAGCGTGATCGGCATCGAGGCGCGCGAGCAGATCCTGGAGATGGAAGGCCGGCTGCCCGACGCGGTGGTCGCCTGCATCGGCGGCGGCTCCAACGCCATCGGCCTGTTCCACCCGTTCCTGAACGACTCCGGCGTGCGCCTGATCGGCGTCGAGGCGGCCGGCCACGGCGTCTCCACCGACAAGCACGCCGCCTCGCTGACCGGCGGCCGCCCGGGCGTGCTGCACGGCAACAAGACCTACCTGCTGCAGGACGACGACGGCCAGATCATCGACGCCCACTCGATTTCGGCGGGCCTCGACTATCCGGGCATCGGCCCCGAGCACTCGTTCCTGCACGAGGTCGGCCGCGCCGAATATGTCTCGAGCACGGACGAGGAGGCCCTGGCGGCCTTCCAGCTGTGCTCGACCCTCGAAGGCATCATCCCGGCGCTGGAGCCGGCCCACGCCCTGGCGCGCGTCGGCGAGATCGCCCAGGAGCTGGGCAAGGACAAGATCGTGGTGATGAATCTCTGCGGTCGCGGCGACAAGGACATCTTCACGGTGGCCGAAGCGCTCGGGCGCAAGATCTAGGACCGACCTCGCGTGACCAAAGACCGTATCGACCGCCGTTTCGCGGCGCTGAAGGCCGAGAACCGCGCCGGCTTCGTCACCTATGTGATGGCTGGCGACCCCGACGCCGCCACGACGCTCTCGGTGCTCAAGGGCCTGCCGGCCGCCGGCGCCGACCTGATCGAGCTGGGCTTTCCCTTCTCCGACCCGATGGCCGAGGGCCCGACCATCCAGCGCGCCGCCCAGCGCGGCCTGAAGTCCGGCATGACCCTGCAGGGCACGCTGAATCTGGTCGCCGCCTTCCGGGAGGGCGACGCCGACACCCCGATCATCCTGATGGGCTATCTCAATCCGGTCCTGCACCGGGGCTTCGAGAGCTTCGCCGCCGCAGCCGCCAAGGCCGGCGTCGACGGCCTGATCATCGTCGACTGCCCGCCGGAAGAAGCCGATCCGCTGTCGGACGCGCTGGAGGCCGAGGGCATCGCCCTGATCCGCCTGGCCGCCCCGACCACCGACGACGCGCGCCTGCCGATGGTCGTGCGTCGCACCTCGGGCTTCGTCTACTACGTCTCGGTCGCCGGTGTGACCGGTGTGAAGTCGGCCGACGCGGCCGAGGTCGCGCCCGCCGTCCAGCGCTTGCGCAAGGCCTCGGGCCTGCCGGTCGCCGTGGGCTTTGGCATCCGCACGCCGGAGCAGGCCGCCGCCGTCGCCAAGGTGGCCGACGCGGCCGTCGTCGGCTCGGCGCTTGTGGATGAAATCGAATCCGCCGCTCGGTTGAACGAAAACGTGACCGAGAAGGTTCTTCTAAAAGCGTCGGAGCTGGCTAAGGCTGTGCGTTCGGCGCGAGTCGGGACGAAGTGAGGCTCTAAGGCTATGGCTATGGCTGAACCCCAGGACCCGAAAAAGGGCGACAAGAAACAAGCCGGCGACCGCCGAGGCGGCGGCTGGCTGTCGCGGATCGCCCCCGGCGTGCGCGGCGCCTTCGCCAAGCGCGAGACGCCGGAGAACCTTTGGGTCAAGTGCCCGGACACGGGCGAGATGATCTTTCGCTCCGACCTGGAGGCGGCCCTGTGGGTTACGCCGGCCGGTCGGCATATGCGGATCGGGCCGGAAGCCCGCTTCAAGTTCACCTTCGACGAAGGCCAGTACGAGGTCCTGCCGAGCCCGTCGGTGGTCGAGGACCCGCTGAAGTTCTCGGACGGCAAGCCCTACAAGGACCGCCTGGCCGCCGCCCGCAAGGCGACCGGCGAGCAGGACGCCATGGCCATCGCCTATGGCAAGGTCGGCGGCGGCGACGCCGGGGGGCTGGTCCAGGACTTCGCCTTCAGGGGGGGCTCGCTGGGCATGGCCGCTGGCGAGGGCTTCATCGCCGCCGCCAAGGCCGCGCTTGAGCGAGAAGTCCCGCTGATCGCCTTCACCGCCGCGGGCGGCGCGCGGATGCAGGAAGGCGCGCTGTCGCTGATGCAGATGGCCCGCACGACCCTGGCCATCAACGAGCTGAAGGACGCGGCCCTGCCGTACGTCGTGGTCCTGACCGACCCGACCACCGG
>JAYRLX010000523.1:0-306 GCA_041905125.1 Caulobacter sp.
CCATCGACCGCGCCGCGGAACACCAGGACCGTGTCGTTGTAGGCATAGGTCTCGCCGAGACCCAGGCGGTCGCCCTCGGAGGACTTGTAGTCGGTGATCACTGCGATCCCGTCGGTCGGCCAGTAGCCCTCGTGCTCCTGATACGAGGGGGAGGTCCAGAACAGGTCCGCGCCAGCGCCGCCCGTCAGGGTGCTGCCGGCCCGCATGGTGAGTTTGTCGTCGCCGGCGCCGCCGTCCAGAATGGCTTTGCCGCCATAGATGTCGTCGTTGCCATCGCCGCCGCGCAGGATGTCTCCCACCGTTCCG
>JAYRLX010000523.1:316-2200 GCA_041905125.1 Caulobacter sp.
CAGCACGTCCTTGCCTTCCCCGCCGTACAGCTTGTCGTTGCCGTCGCCGCCATACAGCTTGTTCACGCTGTCCTTGGCGTCCATTGCGTTGAGGCCGCCAGGATCGCTGGCGGCGTAGAGCAGATCGTCGCCAGCGCCGCCGTAGAGGGTGTCGGCCCCTTCCCCGCCATAGAGGGTGTCGGCGCCGTCGCCTGCTTCCAGGTCATCGTCGCCTGCGCCGCCGGACAGAAGGTCGTCTCCGCCAAAGCCGAGCAGCGTGTCGGCGCCGGCGAAGCCGAACAGCGTCTCACCGAGGTTCGAGCCCGACAACACGTCCGAGCCGCTGGTCCCCACCAGCGTCCAGCTGATGTCGCCAGAGAACATGGTCTTGCCCAGTGTGGCGCCTGCATCGAACTTCAGGACGAAATCGGATGTGCCCAGAACTCCGTCCAGGTCCATGTCGATTATCAGGTAGCGGAAGTTCGCGTCCGTCCAAGTCGAGACGCCGCGGAAGCCATATTGCCCCGTGCTCGGCAGCGCGCTCCCCTCCTGGAGCTTGAAAGCGGCGTCTGTAATCTCGCCGTACCAGACCAGATACCCTCCACTAAGGCGACCGCCCGACGCATGGATGTCCAACCGATCGCCCTCGCTCACCGAAAAATCGGTGATGCGGTCCATGTTCGCGAGATTGGAAAAGCCGTAGTCGAAGGCGTCGAGCCGGACGTCGAATTTGTCCGCCCCGGCGCCGCCGGTGTAGAGGTCGGCGGCTCGGTCATTGTCCATGATCAGGACGTCATCGCCATCGCCGCCATCGACGACGTCAGCGCCATAGCCGCCCGTCAGCGTGTCGCTCCCAGCGCCTCCCCTTAGGGTGTCCGCGCCGTCATAACCGTAGAGCTTGTCCGCGCCACTGCCCCCGTCGATCTGGTCTACGCCGGACGCGCCGTAGATCGTGTCGTCGCCGCCTAGACCATTGAGGACGTCATTGCCGCCGCCGCCAAACATGGTGTCGGCGTCTTCCGTGCCGCTGAGGGTTTCGCTGGCCGCGCTTCCATAGATGTAAGCCATGTCGTTCCCCGCCCGCTGGCGTTCTAGAAGATGTTCCGATGGAAGAAAGAGGCCGGGCCCTCAGCCGCCGAAGATGAAGTCGGCCTTGTAGTAGCCCTTGGCGGGATCGAGGATATCGACCGCGAATGGCGCCGAGCCGTCGGCGAGGTCCGTCAGCCAAGCGTCGTTGGAACGGACCATCACACCCACATCGGCCTTCTGCGCCTCGGCCAGAAGCCATCCCACCATCGCCGCCTTGGTTCCGACGCCATTGGGACCATCGCCGCCGTAATAGGCGAAGTAGCCGGCGCGACTGTCGATCAGGACATGGGTTTTCTCGTCGGTCGGCGTCGCCCCGAAGATCGTCTTGTAGGCCGCCTTGGTGGCGTCGAAGAGGCTCAAGGCGCCGTACTTGGCCGTGAAGGCGTCCTTGCCCTCGCCGTTCTTGCCCAGGTTCACCGCGAAGTTGATGTAGCGGTTCTCCAGATTGAACGACTGGTAGTAGGCGCTGTTGAGGTTGTTGGGGTTCGGCCCGGTCGGCGAGATCAGGTAGTCGACCCCGGCCTGCCCCGGGATTTTCCCCGTGAAGAACTCATAGGCCAAGGTCGCGACGGAGGTCGTGGCGCCGGCGGCTTTGACAAGCGCGCGGGTTACGTCTGCGTCGGACACGCCCGCCGCGAGCGTGATGACCAGATCGGCCGTCGCGTTTGAGAGCATGGCGACGGTGGGGCTGGTTCGAAGAATTGACGAGAAAGCTGTGTCGACGGCCAATGAGATGCTGAGGTTGTTGGCCAGCACGCGATCCTGAAACCGCGCGAACTCGACGTTCCTGAGCGTGTCCGTTCCGTCCGGCGCTCC
>JAYRLX010000524.1:0-2192 GCA_041905125.1 Caulobacter sp.
CCTGAACCAGGGCGCGGGCCGAGCGGGCGCGCGCGGGAGTCGCGGCTTCGTCGATCGCGGGGTCGGCATGTCTGGTCATGGGTACGCTCCTGTACTGGCCCTCCCCATGGCCGACTTTTAGGACGCCCTCATTGCAGAAATTCGACGGCTTTGAGTCAGGAAGCCGCCAGATCGTCGCCGGGACGCTCCTCGGCCTTCTTGGCCAGAAAGGCGGCGGTCGCCTCGATCGCTTCGACCAGCCCGACCCGCTCGATCTGGACGCCCTCGGGCAGGCTGGAGAACAGCCGCGTCGGCGCGGCGGCGTCCAGCATCACGAAGACGCCGCGGTCGTCGGCCCGACGGATCAGGCGGCCGAACGCTTGGCTGATCCGGGCCCGCGCCACCGCGTCATCATAGCCCTTGCCGCCGAAGCGCAGGCGGCGAGCCTTGTGCAGCACGTCGGGACGCGGCCACGGCACGCGATCGAAGACCAGCAGGCGGAGTGAACGCCCCGGCACGTCCACGCCGTCCCGGATCGCGT
Source organism: Caulobacter sp. (assembly GCA_041905125.1). Classification (GTDB taxonomy): domain Bacteria; phylum Pseudomonadota; class Alphaproteobacteria; order Caulobacterales; family Caulobacteraceae; genus Caulobacter. The sequence goes on from JAYRLX010000524.1 coordinate 521, forward strand.
CGGTGCCGAGCAGGCAAGCCTCCTCCTCGGCCCGGAAGATATCGACCAGCGCCCCGACCTCCAGCGGATCGACGTGCTGGGCGTAGAGCGCCAGGCCCTGGTCGGCCAGCGGCGCGGCGATGCGCTCGTGCACGGCCTTCAACCGGCGGATCGCGGTGAACAGGCCCAGCCCCCCGCCGCCGGCCGCCAGGAACAGTTCGCGCATGGCGGCCGAGACCTGGCGCGGGTCTTCCTTGTTGACGTCGGTGACCACGAAGGCCTTGGCGTTGTTCTCGTAGTCGAACGGCGAGACCAGACGCAGCACCTTGGGCGCGGACGGCAGGCGGGCCGCGCCGGTGCGCATCTCGGCCAGGGCGAACGGATCCTCCAGCGCCGGGTCGACCAGGGTGGCGCTGGTCACCAGCACCCCGTGGGCCGGCGACAGCACCGCCGCGCGAAGGGGCTCGGTCGGATCGACCCAGTGGCGGCGGCAGGCGGCGTCGACGACGCGGCCGTACAGGAAGGTCGCCTCGAACCAGTCGACGAAGTCGGGGTCGGTCTCGCTGGGATCGACGTCGTCCTCCTCCAGCGCCTTCAGGATCGAGCGCCAGGCCGGCAGGGTCATGCGGGCGCGGCGGTCCAGGCCGCGTAGCGCGCCTTCGATGCGGGCGCGCTCGGACGGGGCCAGATGCTCGGCCTCCTCGTCCAGCACGTCCTCCAGGGCGCGGGCCAGGGCGAGCAGCGGCGCCTCGATCGCCGCCAGGGCCTTGGCGGCTTCAGGCGCGCGTTCGCGGACCAAGTCGATCGGCGGACGGGCGTCGCACTGCAGGCCAAGATCGCCCCCGCCCCGCTCGCTGGTGCGGGCGCGGAGTTGCTCGATCACCGCGACCAGGAAGTTCTCGATCGGCCCGATCGGATTGATCTGGCCATCCGGCGGCGCGACGCGGCCAGACCAGCCCTCGCCCGGCAAGGCGGCGGCGGCGTGGATGGCCTGGCTCATCGCCTGCCGCGCGCCCTCGCGGTCGCCCAGGATGTCGAGCAGTCGCGCCTCCAGCCCCCGGCCCCGCCGCCCCCGACCTTCGGGGCCCCGGATCCAGCGGCGCAGCTCGGCGGCCTCGGCCCCCGACAAGGCGGCCGAGAAGGCGCTGTCGGCGGCCTCGAACAGGTGGTGGCCCTCGTCGAAGACGATGCGCTTGAGGCTGGTGGTCTCGTTGTCGCCCTTCAGGCCCCGCGCCGTCCGGGCGCCGTCGAACGCGGCCTGGGTGAGCACCAGGGCGTGGTTTGCGATGACGATGTCGGCGCGCTTGGAGGCGCGCACGGCCTTCTCGATGAAGCAGATGCGATAGTGCTGGCAGCCGGCGTGAATGCACTCGCCGCGCCGATCGACCAGGTTGGCTGGGCTGGCCTGGGCCGACGGCGGCACCGCCGACAGCGTCGGCAGCCAGGCGGGGAAGTCGCCGCCGGTCATGTCGCCGTCCCGCGTCGCCCGCGCCCAGCGTGCGGTCAAGGCCAGGCCGATCAGGTCGCCATTGCCCAGCTGCGCGCCGTTGATCTGCTCCTGGAAGTTCAGCAGGCACAGGTAGTTCTCGCGTCCCTTGCGCACCACCGCCTTGCGGGCCCGCTCCTTGGGATCGGGATAGATCGACCGGCTCTCGCGCTCGATCTGCCGCTGCAGGGCGCGGGTATAGGTGCT
>JAYRLX010000525.1:0-2179 GCA_041905125.1 Caulobacter sp.
GGCTTCTCGACCAGGCGACGACCGTCCGGCTCGCCCTTGCCGGTCCACTCGAAGCCCATGATGGCGGCCTTGCGCAGCCAAGCGACGCCGGCGTGCACGGCCCCGATCTCGGCCGGCGTGGGGTCGGGCAATTGCATCAGATAGAACAGCAGGTCGGCGCTCTCGCCGGTCGACAGCGCCGGCGGCTCGAAATTGCGCGCGCCCACCGGTTCGAGCGTGAAGGGATCGGCCTGCTGTCCCCAGATCGTCGGCTTGCCCTCGACGCGGATTTGGGATGCGACGATCACCTCGCGCCCCCTGCGGGCGGATTGCGCCGCGCGAGCCCGCAGGTCCGCCGGCACGAAGGCGAAGTCGGCCTTGGCCTCGGCGATCTCAGTCAGCAGGTTAGCGGCCTCGGAGACGGCGTTGTCGTTGAAGGTGACCGCGTCGTGATAGCCGCCTTGCAACGGCCACACCTGCGGCCAGCCGCCGTTCGGAAACTGGGCCGCCAGCAGGTAGCGCACGCCGCGCAGGAAGCTTTGACGATAGGGCTCGCCCTCGGGCCCCGGCGTCTGGCCCGCGACCTTGGCCAGGAAGCGCATCTCGGTGATCGTGGCGTTGTTGTCGAGCGTGCCGACATAGCTCCACGTCGGCGCCCGCGGCGCATCGAAGTCGCTGGCGCTCAGATATTTCGAATTGTTGTCGGGCGCGTAGGGCTGGCCCGGCAAGCGCAGAGCGCCGGTGCGGTCCTGATGCTTGCTCCAGCCGCCGGCCGGAGTCTGGAAACTGACGATGACGTCGGCGCGATGGCGCGCGTCGGCCGAGGCGTACCAACTCGGCTCCTTGTCCAGCGGCATGCTGGCGCCGTCGGGGCCATGATCACCGGGGGGAGGCGGCGGCGGAGTCTGACCCGGCTTCAGCTCGGCGGCCAGCGATGCGCGGTCGATCTTCTCCTGAGCGATCGAGCGCTCGAGATAGGCCTTCCAGGCGGGCTGTTGGGCGAGCGGCAGCTTGGCGATGCGCTCGGCGGTGATCGGCTGGGCGGGGACATTGGTCCCGATGACACTCGCCAAGACGGGCGAGGCCAGCAGGCTAGCGGACAGAAGCAAGCCAAGAGCGGCGGCGCGCCAGGTCATCGAACATCTCTCCCCGAGAGGCGTCTTCACGTCTGGACGCCTTGCTTCACAGGAATGATACCGGTTTCCTATCGAGAGGGAACCGCGTTCGATCAGACCTCGATGACATGCGGCACGAACCGCGAGCGATCGCGCGTCACCCGGCCGCGATCCTCGCGCACGCCGACGCCCGCCGGCTGGTCGCCGATGACCCAAGAGCCAACGACGGGATAGTTGGCGCCGAACTTTGGCGGCGGCTTCAGCTCCTGGCGAATCCAGCCCTCCGCGCCATAGCCCTGGTCCAGCACCCGGCCCTTGCGGCCGTTGGTCCAAAGCTCGACGTTCGCGCCCTCGCGGCTGAACAGCGGCTTGCGGGCGTAGCTATTTCCCAGGCGTTCCACCTTGGGATCGTCGTCGAAATAGGTCTCCAGCAGGTTCGGGTGGCCTGGGTGACGCTCCCACAGCAGCGCCAGCAACGCCTTGTTCGACAGCAGCGCCTTCCACGGCGGCTCCAGGAACAGGGTCTTGGAGCCGGCGATATTGGCCGCGTACGGCTCGCGCAGCATGTCTTCCCAGGGATAGAGCTTGAACAGCGCGCCGATGAGGTAGTTGTCCTGGTCGACGAAGCGGCCGTCGGCGTCGAGGCCGATCTCCGTCGTCGGCACGAACTTGGGCTCCAGCCCGGCCAGCCGCGCCATGTCTTCCAGGAACCGCACGGTCTGGCGGTCCTCGACGAAGTCGGGATCGCTGGCGAAGTGGACGAAGCCGCCGTTCGGAAAGATCGCCTTGAACCGCTCGGCCAGTTGGTCGTGCAGGCTGTTGAACTGGTCGGTGCTCTCCGGCAGCACGCCGCGCTGGATCAGGTCCTCCAGCCACAGCCACTGGAACACCCCCGCCTCATAGACGCTGGTCGGGGTGTCGGCGTTGTACTCGTAGAGCTTGGGCGGCCGTTCGCCGTCGTAGAAGAAGTCGAACCGCCCATAGAGCGAAGGATCGCGCGCCTTCCACGAGGCGGCGACCACGTCGCGCGAGTCCTCAGGGATCTGGAGCTTCGCCATCAGGGCGTCACTGCCGACCGCATCGTC
>JAYRLX010000071.1:0-12206 GCA_041905125.1 Caulobacter sp.
GGCGTTTGGGATGGGTTCGCTGACATGGTTGGTGTCCCTCGTTGTCGAGGCCAACATGCTTGTGTCCGGCGCGGCGCATCAGTGCCGCCCGTCACCGGGCCGACATGACAAACGTCACCTTGTCGCAGATCGCGCGCGAAACCCGACCTTGGAGAGGCGACCAGCGGCGCGTTACAACCGGATTCGACGTGAGTCCCCGGGGAGGCCGATCGCGCCATGCATACGCAGAGAATTCTCGTGACGGGCGGCGCGGGCTTCGTCGGATCGCACCTGTGCGACCGGCTGCTCGAAAGCGGCGCCGAGGTGCTCTGCGTCGACAACTACTACACCGGCTCGCGCCTGAACGTGGCGCAGAACCTGTCGAACCCGCGCTTCGAACTGCTGCGTCACGACGTGACCATGCCGCTGTATGTCGAGGTCGATCAGATCTATAACCTGGCCTGCCCGGCCAGTCCGGTGCATTACCAATTCGACCCGGTGCAGACGACCAAGACCAGCGTCCACGGCGCGATCAACATGCTGGGCCTGGCCAAGCGGGTGAAGGCCAAGATCCTCCAGGCCTCGACCTCGGAGGTGTACGGCGACCCGAGCATCCACCCGCAGGTCGAGAGCTACTGGGGCAACGTCAATCCGATCGGGATCCGCTCTTGCTATGACGAGGGCAAGCGCTGCGCCGAGACCCTGTTTTTCGACTATTGGCGCCAGCACAGGCTGCGCATCAAGGTGGCGCGGATCTTCAACACCTACGGCCCGCGCATGCACCCGAACGATGGCCGCGTGGTGTCGAACTTCATCGTCCAGGCCCTGAAGGGCGAGGACATCACCCTGTATGGCGATGGAACCCAGACGCGGTCGTTCTGCTATGTCGATGACCTGGTCGATGGCCTGATCCGGCTGATGAACACAGGCGACGACGTGACGGGCCCGATCAACCTGGGCAATCCGGTCGAGTTCACGATGAAGCAGCTGGCAGAACTCGTGCTCGAGCTGACGGGCAGCCACTCGCAGATCGTCCACCGTCCCCTGCCCTCGGACGACCCTCGCCAGCGGCAGCCGGACATCACCCTCGCCAAGCAGCTTCTGGACTGGACGCCGACCGCGCCCCTGAAGGTGGGCCTGATGAAGACCATCGAGTACTTCGACGGCCTGCTGAAGGCGGCCTGACGCGGCCAAGCCTTGCCGGGATCGACGCCCGCCAGTAACAGCCTGCCATGGCGCGTACCGTTTCCCTGCTGGCCCTTGCCGTGGCCTTATCTCTTCCGGCCCTTGGGCAGGCCCAGGAAGTCGAAGCCATCTCCGTCTGGGGCCGGCGCGCCAATGACCTGGGCCGTGCGACCTCGGCCAGCGAAGGGCGTGTTTCCTACGCCGACTTCGCCGTCCGCCCTCTGCTGCGACCAGGCGAACTGATCGAGGCGGTGCCGGGCCTCGCCGCGACCCAGCACTCCGGCGCGGGCAAGGCCAACCAGTATTTCCTGCGCGGCTTCAACCTGGACCACGGCACGGACCTGGCCGCCTCGCTGGACGGCGTGCCACTGAACCTGCCGTCGCACGGCCACGGCCAGGGCTATCTGGACCTGAACCTGCTGACGCCGGAGTTCGTCCACGACATCGGCTTCAAGAAGGGCCCCTACTCGGCCGAGAACGGCGACTTCGCCACGGCCGGCGCGGTCGCCTTCGAGACCGCCGACCACTTGCATGGCGACGGCCTGCAGGCCTGGGCGGGCGAGAACGACTATTATCGCGCGGTCGGCTCCAAGGCGCTGACCGACAATGTGCTGGTCGCCGCCGACCTCTCGACCGCGCGCGGCGCCTGGGCCAACCCCGAGGACCTGCGGAAGATCAACCTGCTGGGCCGCGCACTGGCCGGCGGCTGGTCGATCACCGCCCTGGCCTATGACGCCAAGTGGAACGCCACCGACCAGATCCCGCGCCGGGCGGTCGAGGCCGGCGTTCTGGATCGTCTCGACGCCGTCGATACGAGCGATGGCGGCGACACCTCGCGCTACATCGTTTCGGCGCGCCGCCGCGACCTGCTGCGCGGCCTCGACGCCGTCGTCTATGTCCAGCGCTACACGCTCGATCTCTATTCGAACTTCACCTACTTCCTCGACGACCCGATCAACGGCGACCAGTTCGAGCAGGTCGATCGCCGATGGGTGTACGGCGGCTCATTGGTCAAGCGCTGGAGTCTGGGCGACGGCTGGAACGCCCGGACGGGCGTCTCCGCGCGGGTGGACGACGTCGGCAAGGTCGGCCTCTACCGCACCACCGCCCGCGCCCGCCGCGCGACCGTGCGTCAGGACGCCCTGACCGAGTGGTCGACAGCGCTGTGGGGCGAGGCCTCCAGGCGCTTTGGCAAGCTGGACGCCACCTTCGGCCTGCGCGCCGACGCCATGGGCGCGGACGTCGACGCCGGCGATCCGCGTAACGCCGGAACGGTCAGCGACCTGCAGGTCAGTCCGAAGCTGGCCCTGGCCTGGCGGGCCTCCAAGACCTTCGAGCTCTATGCCGACGCCGGGCGCGGCTTCCATTCCAACGACGCGCGCGGCGCGGTGATCACCGTCGATCCGGTCACCGGCGACGCCGCCGAACGCGCGCCGCTTCTGTCGCCCACCGATGGGGCGGAGTTGGGCCTGCGCGCGAGGCGCGGCGGCTTGACCCTGACCGCGGCCGTTTGGGCGCTGCGCGTCGCGTCCGAGCTCGTCTACGTCGGCGACGCGGGCTTCACGGAGGCCAGCGGCGCGACTCGCCGGCGAGGCCTGGAGCTGCTGGCCGACTGGCGTCCGACGTCGCGCGTGAGCCTGACGGGGTCCTACGCGGCCACCCGCGCGCGTTTCGCGGGCGATCCGCCAGATGGCGACCGCATTCCCAACGCGGTCGGTTCGGTGCTCAGCGCCGGCGCCAACTGGACGCCGGTCAAGGGCTCGACCCTGTCCCTGACCTATCGCCGCCTGGGCGGCGCGCCGCTGATCGAGGACAATTCGGTCCGTTCGCGTCCGACCAGCCTGGTCAACGCCCTGGTCGTCCAGGAGCTGGGCCGCGCCAGCCTGATGGTCGAGGTGCTGAACCTGACCAACAGCAAGCGTGACGACATCGCCTATCTCTACGCCTCGAGGCTGCCCGGCGAGCCGGCGACGGGCGTGGAGGGCGTGCATTTCCACCCCGTGGAACCCCGGGCTGTGCGCGCCGGGATCAAGATCAACTTCTGACGCTTCCGGACGGAAAAAAGGGATGATTTCCCCAACCGTCCTGGCCAAGGTGTCGCCGGGGTTTATCAGGGTTCTGAATTGAGGGGCTGAACTTGTCCAAGCGTTCCATTCGTTACGCCGTGGCCGGCGTCATCGCGGCCGCGCTCGCCGCTTCCGTCGCTCACGCCGACGCCATCAAGCAAACCAAGGCGCCTTTCGAGGACAAGTTCCGCCAGCTGGAGGGCGAGGACTGGCCGACCCCGACCGACTACCGCAACGCCTCGGGCGCGCCTGGCCATCGCTACTGGCAGCAGAAGGTCGACTATGACGTCGCCGTGCGCCTGAACGAAGACACCAAGACCCTGACCGGTCGCGAGACGATCAACTACCGCAACAATTCTCCGGACAGCCTGCCCTATCTGTGGCTGCTGCTGGACCAGGACGCCAAGCGCAACTCGATCGCCGAGATGACCGACACGGTCTCCGGCGACAGCGTCAGCCTGAACGAGATTCGCCGCATCCAGCGCTTCAAGGAGTGGGAAGGCGGCTTCACGATCAAGTCGGTGAAGGACGCCTCGGGCCGTCCGTTGAAGTTCACCGTGGTCGACACCCTGCTGCGCGTCGACCTGCCCCAGTCGGTCAAGGCCAACGGCGGCGAGACCAAGATCGTCATCGAGTGGACCCTGCCGCTGATCGAGAACAAGATCGTCGGCGGCCGCAGCGGCTACGAATGCTTCACCGGCAAGGACGAGGACGGCAACTGCATCTATGAGGCCGCCCAGTGGTTCCCTCGCCTGGCCGTCTATTCGGACTATGAGGGCTGGCACAACAAGGCCTTCCTCGGCTCGGGCGAGTTCACGCTGGAGTTCGGCGATTATCGCGTCGCCCTGACCGTGCCGTCGGACCACGTGGTGTCGGCCACGGGCGTGCTGCAAAACGCCGCCGCTGTTCTGTCGCCCGCCCAGCGTGACCGCCTGGCCAAGGCCCGCACGGCCAGCGAGCCGGTCTATGTCGTCACGCCCGAGGAAGCCGTCGCGGCCGAAAAGGGCAAGGCCAAGACCGAGAAGACCTGGATCTTCCAGGCCAGCAACGTCCGCGACTTCGGCTGGGCCAGCTCGCGCAAGTTCGTCTGGGACGCCCTGGGCGTGAAGCAGGAAGACCCCAAGGCCGAACATCCGGTGGTCATGGCCATGTCGTTCTTCCCCAAGGAAGCCCGGCCGCTTTGGGACGCCTATTCGACCAAGTCGATCGCCCACACCCTGAAGGTCTATTCGGACTTCACCTTCGCCTATCCCTATCCGGTGGCCCAGTCGGTCAACGGCCCGGTCGGCGGCATGGAATATCCGATGATCAGCTTCAACGGCCCCCGGCCGGTGAAGGATAAGAAGACCGGCAAGCTGACCTACACCGACCGCGCCAAGTATGGCCTGATCGGCGTGGTGATCCACGAGGTGGGTCACAACTACTTCCCGATGATCGTCAATTCCGACGAGCGTCAGTGGACCTGGATGGACGAGGGCCTGAACAGCTTCCTGCAGTTCCAGGCCGAGAAGCAGTGGGACAAGAAGTTCCCCTCGCGTCGCGGCGAGCCCAAGAACATCGTCGAGTACATGGTCAGCCAGGACCAGGTGCCGCTGATGACCCAGTCGGACTCGGTGATCCAGTTCGGGCCGAACGGCTACGGCAAGCCGGCGACGGCGTTGGTCGTGCTGCGCGAGACGGTCATGGGCCGCGAGTTGTTCGACCGCGCGTTCAAGGAGTACGCGAACCGCTGGCGCTTCAAGCACCCGACGCCGTACGACTTCTTCCGCACGATGGAAGAGTCTTCGGGCGTCGACCTCGACTGGTTCTGGCGCGGCTGGTTCTACTCGACCGACCACGTCGACATCGCGCTGGACAAGATCGTTCAGGGCCGCATCGACAGCGGCGATCCGGACGCCGAAGCCGCCGTCCGCAAGGCCGAACGCGCCAAGGAGCCGGAATCGGTGACCGCCAGCCGCAACACCGGCAAGACCGTCGTCGAGCTGGACCCCAAGGTCCGCGACTTCTACGACCAGACCGACGAGTTCACGGTGTTCGACAGCGCCCGCAAGAAGGCCAAGTCGTCGCGTGAGGATCTGACGCCCGTGGAGAAGGCCGCGCAGGACTTCAAGGACAACCTCTACCGCTTCACCTTCCGCAATGTCGGCGGTCTGGTCATGCCGGTGATCCTGAAGATGGACTTCACCGACGGCACGTCCGAGACCGTTCATATCCCGGCGGAGATCTGGCGTCGGAACTCCAAGCAGGTCACCTGGCAGTACGTTTCGGCCAAGCAGCTGAAGGGCGCCGAGCTCGACCCGCTGTGGGAAACCGCCGACGCCGACCGCGGCAACAACGTCTATGAAGGCGCGATCGTCCCGACCACCCTCAAGATCTCCAAGTTCCCGGAGGGCGGCAACCGGATGAAGGACGCCAATCTGGAGGTCGGCCCCGACAGCCTGGCGACCAAGCCCAGCGTCGAGCCCAAGAAGGACGAAGGCGCCAAGTGATCCGGCGCGCGGTCGTTCTGATGGCGGCGGCGGGGCTCGCCCTCGCCCCGCTTCCGGCGGCCGCGCATCGTGGCCACGGCGCTCTGAGCGTCGTGGAGCTCGACGCCAAGACCGGCGCGGTGAGCGTCAGCCACCGCGTTCCGGCGCACGACGCCGAGCCGGCCTTGGCCGCCATCGCCCCGGACGCCCAGACCAGCCTGGACGACCCCGAAGCGGTCGACGCTCTAAAGCGCTACGTGGCGGGCCGGTTCAGCGTGTCTGTCGGCGGCAAGCCCGTCGCGCTCACGCTGAAGGACATGACCCTCGGCGCGGACGAGGTTCGGTTCGAATACAGCGGCCAAGTCTCGCCGACCGACGTCTCGGCCGTCGTCGCCGTGCGCGCGCCTCTGTTCGCGGACATCTATGGCGACCAGGTCAATCAGGTGAACGTCCGCCGCCTAGGCGTCACCCGCACCTTGATCTTCAACGCCTCTGATGCGGGCGATCCCCAGACGGTGGACGCGGTCGCCCACTGACCGACATGACAAACGTCACCTCAAGGGCGTGACCCCAGGCACTGCAACGCTTTGAGTCGTCCTGGCAGGTTCCTCGCAACAGAGGAGACCTTCCATGACCTTCACGACCCGCCGCGCCGCGCTTTTGGCCGCCACGGGCCTGGTCGCGTTCAGCGCCAACGCCTACGCCCAGACGACGACCACCTCCCCGCCGCCCGCGAAAAAGGAGCCGTCGACCCAGGTGCAGGGCGTGACCATCACCGCCCCGTCCAGCCAGGACATCAAGACCTCGATCGACCGCCGCAGCTACAGCCTGGGCAAGGACATCCAGGCCACGACCGGCTCGGTCGCCGACGTGCTGCGCAACGTGCCCTCGGTGCAGGTCGATGTTCAGGGCAATGTCAGCCTGCGCGGCGACTCCAACGTGACCATCATGATCGACGGCAAGCCGTCGGGCATGTTCAAGGGCGAGAACCGCGGCCAGGTTCTGCAGCAGATCCCCGCCAGCCAGTTCGAGCGGGTCGAGGTGATGACCAACCCCTCCGCCGCCTTCAGCCCCGAAGGCTCGGCCGGGATCATCAACCTGATCACCAAGCAGCAGCGCGGCGTCGGAACCACGGGTTCGGTGCGCGCCAACTTCGGCACCGAAGGCCGCAAGAACGCCAGCATCAGCCTGGCGCGCAACACCAAGGCCCTGACCCTCTCGGCCGATGCGGGCATCCGTCGCGATAAGGCCAAGGGCCAGATCGACGACGACCGGGAGCGCCTGGACACCGTCACCGGTAAGTACTCGCCTAGCCACCAGAAGATCGGCTTCGTCAGCCGCGGCCTGTCGCACAACGCCCGCGCCGGCGTCGACTACGACCTCGACAAGAAGACCCGCCTCAGCGCCGAGGCCCGCTACAACGACATGAGCTACAAGTCGAAGTCGGGCTCGGACTATGACGGCCGCACCCCGAGCGGCGCGCCCAGCGTCCGCTATCAGCGGCTCGGCGACGGCGAGATGAAGCGGTCGGTGGCCGGCCTCTCGGGCGACCTGCGCCGCAAGCTGTCCGGCGAGGAACACGAGTTCACCGTCCACGCCAGCCTGGAGCGCACCCGCGATCGCCAGACCACCGTGTCCGACGGCTTCAACCAGCTGCCGATCGTCTCCAGCTACGCCGAGCGCGTTCGGGTCGGCGACGAGTTGGTCCAGGGCCGCCTGAAAGCCGAGTACAAGCGCCCCCTGCCCGACGGCGCCAAGCTGGTCGCCGGCTATGAGCTGCAGGTCGATGACAACGACTACGACAACTTCGGCGCCCGCGGCCCGCTGGGCGGATCGCTGACGACCGATCCGGCCCTGACCAACCAGTTCAAGTACAAGCAGGCGGTCAACGCCCTCTACGCCACCTATAGCCGCTCGATGGGCGACTGGACGGTGATGCCGGGCCTGCGCCTGGAAGAGGTCCAGATCGACACCAACCAGGTGACCTCGAGCCTGAAGGACTCCTACGACTACCTGCGCGCCTATCCGTCGCTGCACGTGCAGTACAAGGTCGACGACACGCGCCAGGTCAACGCCAGCTACAGCCGTCGCATCCAGCGGCCGAGCGCTCAGGACCTGAACCCGTACCGGATCTATCAGGACCCCTATAACTACCGCCAAGGCGACCCGCGCCTGAAGCCGCAGGTGACGGACTCGTTCGAGGTCGCCTACCAGCTGCGCAAGGGCTTCAACTACTATCTGGGCACGCTCTATTGGCGCCAGGCCCGCGACGGCGTCACCGACGTGGTGCGCGAGCTGCCCGGCGGCGCGCTGCTGACCACCAAGGCCAACCTCGCCAAGAGCCGCAGCGGCGGCCTGGAGCTGGTCGCCAACGCCCGCCTGACGCCCAAGGTCTCGTACACGATCAGCGGCAACGCCGCCTGGAACGAGATCGGCGCCACGGACCTGGGCTTCCCCGACAGCCGGTCGACCTGGACCGTCTCGGGCTATGCGGCGCTGAACGTGCAGGCCACGCCAAAGGACTTCCTGCAGATCAGCGGCTTCGCCACCGGCAAGCGCTTGACGCCCCAGGGCTACAAGGAGCCGACCGGCATGCTGCTGCTGGGCTACCGCCACAAGTTCAACGATCGCCTGTCGGGCGTGGTCACGGTGCAGGACGCGCTGAAGACCTTTGGCGACAAACTGGTCATCCAGACGGCCGCCCTGAAGGAGCGCCGGGCCATGGACCTCGACCTGCGGGCGGTCTTTATCGGCATAACCTACGGCTTCGGCGGCCAGGGCGCGGCCAACCCCCGTCGTCCGCGCGAGCCGGCCTTCGACTTCCAGACTACCCCGGGCGGCGTTGGCCCGATGTAGAGCCAAAGCGGCGGCTGGCGAACCTCGCCAGCCGCCAAGCGCGTCCCGAAACCGCGTACGCTGCGACAACCTGCCCTATCGCCTTTGTCGCCCTGTCGGCCTTCTGCATGGGGCATGACAAGCTTAGCCGGAACGCACGCGCCCTCGCCCGCCGTCTCGGCGGCCGAAGGGCGTTTGCCCGGGGCGGCCGCGGCGCGCGTCGCGATGGACTTCCTGCTCGATCACCTGATCGCGGGCCTCCAGGCCCATGACGGCGATCTGCTTTCGGTGCTTGTGCTGGCGGCGCTGAGTTCCGGCAACTGCGCCCACCTGCCGGCCGATCAGTTCGCAACATTGGACAAGGCGCCGCCGGACCGGGAGCGACGCCCCCTTACGATCCGCCAGGTCGCCCAATCGCTGGGTCAGCCCTACGAGACCGTGCGACGCCGCTTCGTGGCGCTGGAGGCCGGCGGACAGATCGTCAGGCGCGGCCGCAACGGCTTTATCGTCCCGGAAACCGCCGACAACGCCCCCGAGCGCCGGGACGCCGCGCGGCGCACGCACGCCAAGGTCCAGCGCATGATGAAGACGCTGCAGGCCTTCGAGCGACGCTCGGCGTGAAACGAAAACCGCCGCGGCCAGGGCCGCGGCGGCGTCGTGGGATGGAGGCCAGGACGGGCCCTCCGATCCGCTTGCAAGCAGCCTAGAACTCGTACCGCAGCGAGACCTGCATGTACCAGAGCGACAGGCCCGTGTTGCGGGTCTTGGTCACCGAGGTCGGGACGCTGGAGTAGCGATAGCGAAGGCAGGCGGAGTCGCTGGTCGTCGCTAGGGCGTTGCCTTCCTTCAGGCAGTCGACCCGAGCCAGGGTGTTGATGTCGCCGTATTCCGACACCAGGCCCCAGTCGCGGTTGATCAGGTTCAGAAGGTTGCGGACGTCGACCTGGACCTTCAGCTTGTGGCCGTTGATCAGCGTCGGCAGCTCCTGGCTGAACTGGGCGTCCAGGCGGTTCACCGGCGCGTTGGTGTTGGAGTTCTTCTCGATCAGGCCGGTCGGCAGGTTGAACTGCGTCACGTACTTCTTGAAAAGCGCCGCGTCGTTCGGCGTGGCGAAGGTGACCAGGCCGTAGTCCAGACCGGTCGAGCCGCCGTTGCCGCTCATGTCCGGCACGTACAGCATCTGGGCCGTGCGGTTGACGCCGAACACCGGGCTGCGGCCCGACTGGCGGTCCTGCATGTAGAAGCCGAACGGACGGCCGTCCTGGCGCTCGGCGAAGAGCGTCACGCGGGTCTCGTTGTCGCCGAAGAACTTCTTGCGGTAGCTGAACTCGGCCTTGAAGCGGTTCTTGATCTCGTAGACCGAGCGACCGAGGTAGTCGCGGTTCGGGTCCATGCCGGCGGCGACGCCGCCGTACAGCGAACCGGCCGTCGTGCCGAAGAACAGGCCAGCGTTGACGTCGTTCATGTGCTGGCGCGCATAGCCCAGGGAGACGTCGCCGCCCCAGTCGAAGCGTTTGCCGACCTGGAAGCTGGCGGTCCAGCTTTCGCCCTTGTCCGTGTTCGAGACGATCACGTCGCGGTTCGAGCCAAGGTTCGTCGAGCCCTTGCCGAGCGTCGTGGCGGCCAGGCCGTCATAGCGGATACGGCCATCCGGCAGGAACTTCTGCACGCCGTCGATGATCAGCGGCTGGGCGCGGCTGTCGTAATAGGTCAGCTCGTTCTTGGACTGGGTGGCGATGAAGTTCGCCGTGGCGGTCACGCCCTCGGTCCACTTGCCCGAACCCCGCCATTCGCCCGACAGGTACAGCTTCCATTGGCCGGGCATCTCGAAGCTGGGCGACAGGGCGATCGCTTCGCTGAGCGGCGGAATAGTGACCGAGCCGGCCAGCGTGCCCTGCTGCAGCTGCTGCACCACTTGCGGGACGGCCAAGCCGAAGTTGGAGTCGGTGTTCAGGTTGTTCAGCGCGGTGGCGCCGATCGCCTGGGTGAAGCCGGGCGTGCCGCCCGTCTCGGTATAGGTCCCGTTGGCGTTGCGCTGGATGGTGACCTGGCTGGTGGCGTAGCCGGTGTTGTAGAACGAGATGCCTGTCAGCACGTCCGGCGACCCGCCGGCGAACAGGCCAAAACCACCCGTGAAGCGCAGGCTGTCGGTCGCCTTCCAGTCCACCGACAGGCGGGGCATGAAGACGTAGAGGCCGTCGATGGTCTTCTGGTTGTTGAAGCCGTTCCGGGCCGTGAAGTTCGGGTTCAGGATCGGACGGTCTGGCTGGTCGTACCAGTCGAAGCGGACGCCGGCCGTGACCTGCAGGTTGTCGGTGACGTCCAGGGTGTCCTGGGCGAAGCCAGAATAGGTCCAGTAGGTGCTGTTGAAGGCCGCGTCGTTCGCCTTGCCAGTGACGGAGTTGGCGTAGATCAGCTGGCTGGCCTTGCCCGCCTGATAGTCGGCGATCGAGTCGAAGTAGTACTGGCCGCGCGAGTTCGGGACGAAGACGTCGAACACGTCGGCCTTGCGGGCTTGCGCGCCGATCTTGAAGCGGTTTTCACGCCAGCTGTATTCGGCGACGGCCTGGTAGCGGGTCTCCTGCTCGTCCAGGGCGTTGGCGTGGCGGAACTGGTCAGGCCCGAAATAGACCTGCGAGAAGCCCGCGGCGCAGCTGGTCAGGGTGGCGTCGGAGCTGGGCGCGGTGCAGACGCGCACGTCCGAGAAGTTCTGCCCGCCAGGCGGGTTCTGGCCATTGCGATAGTCGCGATAGGTCGCCTTCAGCGTGGTGGCGAGCTTGTCAGTCCAGTTGGAGTGGATTTCCAGCGTCGTGGCTTCGTCGCTGTTCTCCTGCTTGTACCAGTGCGAGTACAGGGCCGCGACGCCGGCGCCCAGATCGGTCCGCTGCAGCGAGCTGCTCTCGGCGTAGCGATAGGTCAGGCTGGCGCGGTGCTTGTCGCTGATGTTCCAGTCGATCTTGGCCGAGTACTTCTTGTCGGTGACCGGCGCGGTCAGCGGGATGCCGCCCAGACTGTACTTGCTGGCGTAGCCGGTGTTGTACGTGTTGACGACCGAGTCGATCGTCGCCTGCGTCAGGTTGTTCGTGAAGATGTTCACCGCGCCAGAGCCCGGCGCGCCGAACTGGGTGGTGTCCAGGGTCTTGTAGTTCTCGTAGCTGACGGCGAAGAACAGCTTGTCCTTGATGATCGGACCCGACAGGAACCCGCCGTAGTTCTTCTGGCTGATGGTCTGCGGCACGCGGGTGTCGCTGTAGTGACGGCCGACCATGCCCTCGTTCAGATAGTTGTCGAACAGCACGCCGTGGAAGCTGTTGCCGCCCGAGCGCAGCACCAGGTTCAGGGCGCCGCCCACGAAGTCGCCGTTCTCGACGTCGGTCGGCACGGCGGCGACGGCGAACTGCTCCACGGCGTCCAGCGTGACCGGACCGCGCGCGGTGCTCATCCCGCCTTGGGCGAGGCCGAAATTGTCCTGGGCCGACACGCCGTCGACCGTCAGGCGGTTCAGGCGCGGGTTGGAGCCGGCGATCGAGATGCCGCCGGCGTTGGTGCCGGCGCGACCGCCAGACAGGTCCTGGGCGACCAGGATGTCGCGACGCGCGAAGTCGCGCGGGTCGCGGG
The DNA here is from genome assembly GCA_041905125.1 of Caulobacter sp. Taxonomy (GTDB): domain Bacteria; phylum Pseudomonadota; class Alphaproteobacteria; order Caulobacterales; family Caulobacteraceae; genus Caulobacter. The sequence goes on from JAYRLX010000071.1 coordinate 12,152, forward strand.
TCACGGCGACCACGGAATTCAGGTCATCCCGGTTCAGAACGGTCTTCGGGCCCTG
>JAYRLX010000526.1:0-2167 GCA_041905125.1 Caulobacter sp.
CTGGATTGCGATCTGCCCCCCGAATACGTCCAGCTGCGTGACGACTTCAACGCGGCGATGGACTCGCTGCAGCGCACGGTCTCGGTGGTGGTGATGAACGCCGGCGGCATCCGCTCGGGCTCCGGCGAGATCAGCCACGCGGCGGACGACCTGTCGCGGCGCACCGAGCAGCAGGCGGCCTCGCTGGAGGAGACCGCCGCGGCGCTGGACGAGATCACCGCCACCGTCAACAAGACGGCGTCCGGCGCCCGCCAGGCCTCGGGCGTGGTCCAGGCCGCCCGCGGCGACGCCGAGACCTCCGGCGCCGTGGTCCGCGACGCGGTCGCCGCCATGAGCGCCATCGAGCAGTCGGCCCAGCAGATCAGCCAGATCATCGGCGTCATCGACGAGATCGCCTTCCAGACCAACCTGCTGGCGCTCAACGCCGGGGTCGAGGCCGCCCGCGCCGGCGAGGCCGGCCGCGGCTTCGCCGTCGTCGCCTCCGAGGTCCGGGCCCTGGCCCAGCGCTCGGCCGAGGCCGCCCGCGAGATCAAGACCCTGATCTCGGCCTCCACCACCCAGGTCGCCTCCGGCGTGGACCTGGTCGGCCAGACCGGCGAGGCCCTGCAGCGCATCGTCAGCCGCGTCGCCGAGATCGACGGCCTGGTCTCCGAGATCGCCGCCTCCGCCCAGGAGCAGGCCACCGGCCTCCAGCAGGTCAACACCGCCGTCAACCAGATGGATCAGGTCACACAACAAAATGCGGCGATGGTCGAGCAGTCCACCGCCGCCTCCCACTCCCTGTCCCAGGAAGCCGAAAGCCTCGCCGCCTCCGTCGCCCGGTTCCGCATCGGCGAACAGCAGCAGGCCCCGGCCCACCGTCCGGCCCCGGCCCCGGCCCCCCGACCGGCTCACGTCGCCGCCGTCCTCAAGACCGTCGGCCGCGGCGGCGCCGCCCTCAAGCCCCAGGCCGTCGAGGACGGATGGGAGGAGTTCTGATGACCGCCGCTGTCCTCGCCCTTCCCGCGGTGCTCGACCTTCGCGCCGCCGCCGGCCTGAAGGCCGATCTTCTGGCCCTGCGCGGCCGGCCCGCGACGCTGGACGCCTCGGCGGTCGAGCGCCTCGGCGGGCTGTGCCTCCAGGTCCTGCTGGCCGCCCGCAAGACCTGGGCCGAGGACGGCCAGACGCTGATCCTGACCGGGGAGGCCGAAACCTTCCAGGACCAATGGGCCGCCTTCGGCGCGCCCGCTTTCGAGATCGAAGCCACGGGAGCCCCCGCGTGACCAAGACCGTTCTGACGATCGACGATTCCCGCACCATGCGCGACATGCTGCTGATGGCGCTTGAGCCCGCCGGCTATCGCGTCATCCAGGCGGTGGACGGGGTCGAGGGCCTGGAGACCCTGGCCGCCCATGGGGCTGACATCGTCATCACCGACATCAACATGCCGCGCATGGACGGCTTCGGGGTGATCGAGGGCGTGCGCGCCCATCCGGACCACCGCTCGACCCCGGTCCTGGTCCTGACCACCGAGAGCGATATCGAGAAGAAGACCCGCGCCCGCCAGGCCGGGGCCACCGGCTGGATCGTCAAGCCGTTCGACCCCGTCAAACTGGTCGACGCCGTGCGTCGCGTGGCCGCCTAGGAGACCGGCGAGCCATGGATTCGTTCGAGGCGATCAAGGCGACCTTCTTCCAGGAATGCGACGAACTGCTCGCGGACCTGGAAGCGAAGCTGCTGGTGCTCGAGTCCGGCCAGACGGACGGCGAGACCATCAACGCCGTCTTCCGGGCGGTCCATTCGGTCAAGGGCGGGGCCGGCGCCTTCGGCCTGGACGCCCTCGTCCGCTTCGCCCACGTCTTCGAGACCCTGCTGGACGAGCTGCGCGCGGGCCGCAAGCCCTGCGACGAGATCACGGTCCGCACCCTGCTTCGCGCTTCCGACGTCCTGGCCGACCACGTGGCGGCCGCGCAAGGGATCGGGCCCGAGGTGGACGAGGGCCGCTCGGCCGGCCTGGTCGCCGAGCTGGAAGCCCTGACCCATGGCGGCGCCGGCGTCGCGGCCGACACGGTCGAGGATGAGGACGACTTCGGCTTCGTCCCGGTCGCCTTCGACCTGCCTCCCCTGGACCTGGCGCCGCCGGCCGCGGCGGCCGGCTGGCGCATCGTCCTGCGTCCGCACGGCCGCA
>JAYRLX010000072.1:0-12126 GCA_041905125.1 Caulobacter sp.
CTGATGGGCGCGACCCAGGGCAAGGAATACGCCGAGCCCGAATGGTACACCGACCTTTGGCTGACGATCGTCTGGGTCGCCTATCTGCTGGTCTTCCTGGGCACGATCTGGAAGCGCAAGGAGCCGCATATCTATGTGGCCAACTGGTTCTATCTGGCCTTCATCGTCACCATCGCCCTGCTGCACCTGGTCAACAACGCCGCCGTTCCGGTCGGCCTGCTGAACCACAAGTCCTACGGCGTGATGTCGGGTGTCCAAGACGCCCTGACCCAGTGGTGGTACGGCCACAACGCGGTCGGCTTCTTCCTGACCGCCGGCTTCCTGGCCATGATGTACTACTTCGTGCCCAAGCGCGTTGAGCGTCCGGTCTACAGCTACCGTCTGTCGATCGTGCACTTCTGGGCCCTGATCTTCATCTACATCTGGGCTGGCCCGCACCACCTGCACTACACGGCCCTGCCGCAGTGGGCTCAGACCCTGGGCATGACCTTCTCGATCATGCTGTGGATGCCCTCCTGGGGCGGCATGATCAACGGCCTGATGACCCTGTCGGGCGCGTGGGACAAGCTCCGCACCGACCCCGTCGTCCGCATGATGGTCGTCTCGATCGCCTTCTACGGCATGTCGACCTTCGAAGGCCCGGTGATGTCTATCCGCGCGGTCAACGCGCTGAGCCACTACACCGACTGGACCATCGGCCACGTGCACTCGGGCGCCCTGGGTTGGGTCGGCTTCATCAGCTTCGGCGCGGTCTACTGCCTGGTGCCGTGGCTGTGGAAGAAGCCGGGCCTGTACTCGAACAAGATGGTCGAGTGGCACTTCTGGATCGCGACCACCGGGATCCTGCTCTACATCGCCGCGATGTGGGTGTCGGGCATCATGGAAGGCCTGATGTGGCGGGAATACACCCCGCAAGGCTTCCTGGCCTACAGCTTCATCGAGACCGTCTCGGCCAAGCATATCGAGAACATCATCCGCACCGTTGGCGGCCTGATGTACCTGACCGGCGCGCTGATCATGATCGTCAACCTCTGGAAGACGATCAGCACGCCCTCCGCCGAGCTGGCCGACGCTCCGGCCGCCCCCGCCACCGCGATCGCCTGAGGTTCCGATGTCTCTCTGGAAGCAACACTCCAAGCTTGAGCGGCATTCGCTGCTGCTCATCGTCGGCATCCTCCTGGTCGTCTCCATCGGCGGCCTGGTCGAGATCGCCCCGCTGTTCTGGCTGCAGAGCACGATCGAGAAGGTGCAGGGCATGCGTCCCTACACCCCGCTCGAGCTGGCCGGCCGCGACATCTACGTCCGTGAAGGCTGCTATCTCTGCCACTCGCAGATGATCCGCCCGCTGCGTGACGAGGTCGAGCGCTACGGTCACTACAGCCTGGCCGCCGAGAGCATGTACGACCACCCGTTCCAGTGGGGGTCCAAGCGGACCGGTCCCGACCTGGCGCGCGTGGGCGGCAAGTACTCGGACACCTGGCACCGCGACCACCTGATGGACCCGCGCTCGGTCGTGCCGGAATCGGTGATGCCGCCCTACAAGTTCCTGGCTGAAAAGGACCTGGACTACAGCGACATCGTCGCCCGCATGAAGACCCAGCACACGGTCGGCGTGCCCTACACGGCCGACGAGATCGCCAACGCCAAGAAGGACCTCGAGGCCCAGGCCGATCCGTTCTCGACCGACGCCGTGGGCCTGCGCGCCCGCTATGGCGCCAAGGTCGTCAACCGCGACTTCGACGGCGATCCCAACAAGATCTCCGAAATGGACGCGCTGATCGCCTACCTGCAGATGCTGGGCACCCTGGTGGACTTCAAGTCCTACAAGGCCCAGGCGCCGGAGAACCAACGATGAGCGGTCTCTCCTACGAAACCGTCGCGCGCTTCGCGCAGCAGGGCGGGCTGGTCTACTTCGGCCTGATCTTCCTCGCCGGCGTCGCTTACGCCCTGTGGCCTTCCCGCAAGGCCGAATTCCAACACGCCGCGCATATGCCGCTGGATGACGAGGAGCTCTCCTGATGGCTCACGAACGCGAGACCGACCACGCCACCGGCGTCGAGACGACCGGGCATGAGTGGGACGGCATCAAGGAACTAGACAATCCGCTGCCCCGCTGGTGGCTGTGGGTCTGGTACGCCTGCATCGCCTTCTCGATCGGCTACTGGGTGGCGATGCCGGCCTGGCCAGGCCTGCATAGCTACACCAAGGGCCTGCTGCACAAGTCGGACCGGGCGGAGGTCGGCAAGCAGCTGACCGCCCTCGAGGTCCAGCGCGGCCAAGGCGCGGCGATGCTCCGCACCGCCAGCCTGGAGCAGATCGAAAAGGATCCGAAGCTGCAGGCCTACGCCCAGCAGGTCGGCCAGTCGGTCTTCGGTGACAACTGCGCCACCTGCCACGGCATCGGCGGCACCGGCGGCAAGGGCTACGCCAACCTCCGCGACGACGTGTGGCTGTGGGGCGGCAAGCTGGAGGACATCCAGTACACCATCACCCACGGCATCCGCACCGGCGCGGAAGGGGCCCGCATGTCCCAGATGCCCGCCTTCGGCCGTGACGAGCTGCTCAAGCCCGAGCAGATCGACGACCTGACCGAATACGTGGTCAAGCTGTCGAACCGTCCCGCCGACGCCGGCGCCGTGGCTCGCGCCGCTCCGATCTTCGAAACCCAGTGCTCGGCCTGCCATGGCGTGGACGGCAAGGGGAACCAGGAGCTCGGCGCGCCGAACCTGACCGACGCCGACTGGCTGTACGGCTCTGACCGGGCTTCGATCCGCGGCCAGATCTACGCTGGCAACGGCGGCGTCATGCCCACCTGGGGCGGCCGCCTGAGCCCAGAAACCATCAAGGCCCTGGCGGTCTACATTCACTCCAACGCGGGTGGTCAGTAAGGGCTATGCCCACGCTTATCGACAATAGGCCTCCTCAACCTGAATCCCGGACGGCGGTTTCGGCCGCCGCCCGGGCCAAGGGCAAGGGGGACGCCAACGGCGGGCTCTACAAGCCTCGCGAGCCGATCTATCCCAAGCTGGTCCATGGCAAGTGGCGGAACGTGAAGTGGGCGCTGCTCATCATCACGCTCGGCATCTACTACATCACGCCCTGGATCCGCTGGCATCGGCCGGACGGCTTCCCGCAACAGGCGGCGCTGGTCGATTTCACCGGCCGGCGCTTCTACTTCTTCGACATCCAGCTGTGGCCCCAGGAAGTCTATATCTTCACGGGCTTGCTGGTGATGTCCGCGCTGGCGCTGTTCCTGGTGACGGCGCTCTTCGGTCGCTTGTGGTGCGGCTACGCTTGCCCCCAAACCGTCTGGACCGACCTCTACATCGTCGTGGAGCGCCTGTTCGAGGGCGATCGCAACGCCCGGATGCGCCTCGACGCCGCGCCGCTGTCGTTCGACAAGATCTGGCGCAAGACCGGCAAGCACCTGACCTGGCTGGCCATCGCCTTCGGCACCGGCGGCGCGTGGATCTTCTACTTCCACGACGCGCCGACCCTGATCCGGACCTTCTGGACCGGCGACGCCCCCGTGACGGCCTATGTTTCGTGCTTCCTGCTGACCTGCACGACCTACATCTTCGCCGGCTGGATGCGCGAGCAGGTCTGCACCTACATGTGCCCGTGGCCCCGTATCCAGGGCGCCATGCTGGACCATCACTCGCTGCAGGTGACCTATCTGGGCTATCGCGGCGAACCGCGCGGCCCGCACAAGAAGGGCCAGAGCTGGGAAGGCCGCGGCGACTGCGTCGATTGCCGACAGTGCGTGGTCGTCTGTCCGATGGGCATCGACATTCGCGACGGCGCGCAGCTGGAGTGCATCAACTGCGGCCTCTGCGTCGACGCCTGCGACGACATCATGACCAAGATGGGCCGCCCGACCGGCCTGATCGCCTACGACTCCGAAGCCGCCGTCTCGCATCGGGGCTCGGGCTGCAAGCCGCAATACAAGCCGGTTCGTAGCCGCACGATCTACTACGCCTTGGCGATGACGATCGTTGGCGGCCTGACGCTCTGGTCGCTGCTCGTCCGGCCGGACGCCGACCTGCACGTGATCCGCGACCGCAACCCTGTCTTCGTGCGGATGCACGACGGCGCGGTGCGCGACGGCTACACGCTGAAGATCGGCAACCGCACCTTCGTCGAGCAACGCTTCGATGTCTCGTTCGAGGGCGTCCCCGGCGCGCGGCTCAGCCACCCCGGCGGCGAAGGCCAGCACGTCAGTATTGTCGTTCCCGCCGACCAGGTCGTTCCGCTGCGCGTCTTCGTCACCGCCCCGCCGAACGCCGAACTGGACGCCAGTGTCCCGGCGCGCTTCGTTATCCGATCGGCTAACGTTCAGGCCGAGGCCAAGACCGTCTTCCTCTCTGGAGCCGCGAACCCGCAATGACCAGTGCAACGCAATCGGTCGCCAAGTCTCCGTCCGAGAAGGGGCGCATCACCGGCTGGCATGTGCTGATCGGCGTGGTGCTGTTCTTCGCCACGGTCATCGCTGTCGACACCATCTTCATGGTGCAGGCCTATCGGACCTTCTCGGGCGAAGTGGCGTCCAACCCGTATGAAGCGGGCCTGGCGTTCAACCGCACCCTGGCCCAGCGCCAGAAGGAAGCGGCCCTGGGCTGGACCGCCAGCGTCGAGACGCCCGCCGGCAAGACCGTCGTGGTCACCGTCGTCGATCGCGCGGACAAGCCGCTGGACGGCCTGTCGCTGACCGGCGTGCTGGAACGTCCGGCGACGGAAACCGGCCGCCAGACCCTGAACTTCCGCTCGCTGGGCGGCGGCCGCTACGAAGCAGCCGCCCAACTCGACGGGGCCTGGGACCTGCGCGCCACGGCCCGCAACGCCAAGGACATGTTCGAGATCGAAACGCGTCTGGTGGAACCCGCCCAATGAGCCAGAGCCTGACCCTGCATCGTGACCTTGAGGCGTTCGTTCGACGGGACGAAGAGGGGAAGGGCCGTCTCGAACTGCTGGTCAGCGGCGCCCGCTGCGCCGGCTGTATCAACAAGATCGAAAAGGCGGTTCGCGAACTGCCTGGCGTCGACGCCGCTCGCCTGAACCTGACCACGGGCAAGCTGGCTGTTCAGCTCGAGGGCAAGCAGGCCGATCCGGAGCGCGTGGTCGAGACCGTCGAGGCCCTCGGCTATCGCGCCTGCCTGTTCGATCCCGGCGAAGCCGCCGCGGCGCAGGACCGGGAAGGGCGCGAACTGGCCGTCGCGCTCGGCGTCGCGGGGTTCGGCGCCGGCAATGTCATGATGTTCACCGTGCCCGCCTGGGCCGGCCTGTTCGGACAGGAGCTGAACAGCTCCACCCTGACGCTGATGTACTGGATGGCCGCGATCGTCGCGACGCCCTGCGCGCTGTTCGCGGGCCGGCCGTTCTTCCGCTCGGCCTGGGCCTCGCTGAAGCGCGGCAAGGCCAACATGGACGTGCCGATCTCGATCGGCGTGATCCTGACCCTGATCGTCAGCTTTTCCGAGACGATCCTGCGCGGCAAGCACGCCTATTTCGACGCGGCGGTGACGCTGCTGTTCCTGCTGCTGATCGGCCGCTACCTGGATCACCGCCTGCGCGCCAACGCCCGTTCGGCCGCGCGCGACCTGTTGGCCCTGCAGACCCCGGTCGCCATGCGCCTGATCGACGGCGTCGAGCAGGGGATCCCTGTCGCCGACGTGAAGATCGGCGACCGCCTCGTGGTCGCGCCGGGCGACCGCGTGCCGGTGGACGGCCTGGTCGAGAGCGGCCAGTCGGAACTCGACAACGCCCTGATCACCGGCGAGACCGCCCTGGCGCCGGTCGGCGCGGGCGCGCGTCTGCACGCCGGCGCGTTGAACCTCTCGGGCCGCCTGGTCATGACCGCCACGGCGCGCAGCGAGGACTCCACCGTCGCCGCCATCGCGCGTCTGATGGAGGCCGGCGCGCAGACCCGCTCGGCCTATGTCCGGCTGGCCGACAAGGCCGCCGCGCTCTACGTCCCCGTGGTGCACACCGCCGCGGCCCTGACCTTCGTCGGCGGCTGGGCGCTGGGTCTTGGCCCGCGCGAGGCGCTGCTGCGCGCCGCCGCGGTGCTGATCGTCACCTGTCCGTGCGCCCTGGGCTTGGCCGTGCCGGCCGTGCAGATCGCCGCTAGCAGCCGCCTGTTCCGCAAGGGCGTGCTGGTCAAGTCCGGCGCCGCGCTCGAGCGCCTCGCCGAGGTCGATCACGTCGTGTTCGACAAGACCGGCGTCCTGACCGAAGGCCGTCCCCGCTTGATCGACGCGCCGGCCCACCTGGTCGCCATGGCCGCGCCGCTGGCGCGCGCCTCGCGTCACCCCCTGGCCAAGGCCCTGGCCGCCGAAGCCGGGCTGGGCCCCGTCGCCGTCGATTGCGTGGAGACGGCGGGGCAGGGCGTCGAAGGCCTCATCGATGGCCGCCGCGCCCGCCTGGGCCGCGCCGCCTTTGTGGGCGTCACCGGCGGCGACGCGCGCGAGACCGAGCTGTGGTTCGGCTTCGAGAACGACATCAAGATCCGTTTCGTGTTCGAGGACCAGCCGCGCGCCGACGCGGCCGACACTATCGCCCGCCTGCGCCGCATGGGCCTGTCGGTCGAGATTTTGTCCGGCGATCTGGCCGGTCCCGTGGGCGACATCGCCCGCGAGGTGGGCGTCGCCGAGTGGCGCGCCGGCCTGACCCCGTTCGACAAGGCCGCGATCGTGGACCAGTTCAAGACCGACGGCCGCAAGGTCCTGATGGTCGCCCTGTCCAAGGCCCATGCTTCGATGGCGCCGGGCGCGGCCGTGGACGCGGCCCAGAACGCCGCCGACCTCGTCTTCACGGGCGAGGGGCTGAGCGCCGTCGTGGAGGCGATCGACACGGCCCGCGAAGCGCGCCGCCGGGCGCTTGAGAACTTCGGCTTCTCGGCGCTTTATAATGTTGTGGCTACGCCGGCCGCCATGTTCGGCCTGGTCAATCCCTTCATCGCCGCCCTGGCGATGTCGGGCTCGTCGATGGTCGTGCTGCTGAACGCCGCGCGCCCGCGCATCGCCTGGAGGCGTCGATGAACATCGTCCTGTTCCTGGCTCCGTTCTCGATCGGCCTCGGCGCCATGGGTCTCTTCGCCTTCTTCTGGACCATGCGGTCGGGCCAGTACGAGGACCCCAAGGGCGACGCCGCCCGGATCCTCTATGACCACCTTGAGGACAAGCCGCCCCAGGACTGAGCCCAGAGGATTGATCCAAATGGATTGATCCAAATCACGGCGGAAGCGGTCGGGGCGGATCAGGTTGCGCGCGTCAGGAGAGACGCATGACCGCAGCCGCCGCCACGATTCCCGCCAACGACCACCACGCGCTTCTGGCGCGCTACGACAGCCGCGCGCCGCGCTACACCAGCTATCCGACCGCCCTGCAGTTCTCCAAAGAGGTGGACGCCGAGGTCTATGGCGAGTGGCTGAGCGGACTCGATCCGCGCGAGCCAGTCTCGCTCTACGCCCATATCCCGTTCTGCGATCGGCTTTGCTGGTACTGCGGATGCAACACCCGCGTGGTGAAGAAGCAGGCGCTGATCAGCGAGTATGTCGAGCGTCTCGTGGACGAGCTCGCGCTGGTCGAGACCCGTCTGCCGGGCCGGATCAAGGCCGGCGCGGTCCACCTGGGCGGCGGCACGCCCAACATGCTATCGCGCGACGACCTCGTCCGCCTGTTCGGCGCCCTGCGCCACGTCTTCCCGTTCGCGCCGGGCGTTGAGATCTCGGCCGAGCTCGATCCGGCCGTCCTGACGGAGGGCTGGGTCAAGGCCGCGGCCTTCCATGGCCTGACGCGGGCCAGCCTGGGCGTCCAGGACCTGGCCCCGCACGTGCAGGAAGCGGTCAACCGGATCGAGCCGTTCGACGTCGTCGCGCGCGCCGCGCACTGGCTGCGCCAGGCGGGCGTGGCTTCGATCAATCTCGACCTGATGTACGGCCTGCCCAAGCAGACGACCGCCGACGTGGTCGCCACGCTGGACAAGGTGCTGACCCTGCGCCCCGAACGTATCGCCCTGTTCGGCTATGCCCACGTGCCGTGGGCGCGGTCGCACCAGAAGCTGATTCGCGAGGAAGACCTGGCCGACGCCAACGGTCGTTTCGAGCAGAGCCAGGCCGCCGCCGAACGCCTCGTGAAGGCCGGCTATGTCGCGATCGGCCTGGATCACTTCGCCTTGCCGAACGACGACCTGGCCCTCGGCGTCGCGACTGGAACCCTACGCCGGAACTTCCAGGGCTACACCACCGACCAGCACCCGACCCTGATCGGCCTGGGCGCATCGTCGATCGGCCGCATGCCGGGCGGCTATGTCCAGAACCTGCCCGCCGAGGTGGCCTGGCGCGACGCCATCCTTCAAGGGCGTCTGCCGGTGGCGCGCGGCGTCAAGCTGACGGACGACGACCGCCTGCGCGCCGACGTGATCGAGCGGCTGATGTGCGACTTCCAAGTGGATCTGGCCGCGGTGGCCGCGCGCCACGGGGTCTCGCCGATGGTGTTCAGCGGCGACATCGCCAAGTTGGCGGACCTGCACGACGACGGCCTGGTCAATGTCGATCGGGACATCGTCAGCGTAACGGCGGCCGGGCGCCCCTTCGTTCGTCTGGCCGCCCAGGCCTTCGATCACCGCTCCGATACGCGGGAGGGCTTCTCCCGAACGATCTAGTTTTCAGAAACTGATCGAGGTCAAGGTCGTGTGCTTCGTATTCCTCCAAACAAACATCGCGACGAAAATTAGAGAGTCGCCACTTCTGGGGATAGATGATGAAGACGCTTATTCTTTCGGCCATCGCGGCGACGGCTCTGGCTGGCGGCGTGGCGCACGCTGAGGACTTCTCGCCGAACGCCAAGGGCGATTTCATCGTCCATGCGCGTATCACCCAAGTCGCGCCGGACAAGGATGCGGCCATCCTGACCGCCGCGGGCGCGGCCACGGGCCTGAAGGCTCACGTCAAGGACGACATCAAGCCGACCCTGGGCTTCACCTACTTCCTGACCGACAAGGTCGCCGTTGAAGCCATCCTGGGCACCACCGAACACGACATCCGCGCTCAAGGCGGTACGACGGACGTTCTGGTCCATAAGACCTGGGTGCTGCCGCCGGTCGTGACCCTGCAGTATCACCCGCTGCCCGCCGCTCGCGTCAGCCCCTATGTCGGCGCTGGCATCAACTACATGCTGTTCTACAGCGGCAAGAACAAGAACGGCTTCACCGTGAAGCTTGACGACGGCTTTGGCTATGCTCTGCAGGCCGGCGTCAACGTCAAGATGAAGAACAACTGGATGCTGAACGCCGACATCAAGAAGGTCTATTTCAGCACCGACGCCAAGATCAACGGCGGCGCCCTGAAGTCGAAGGTCGACCTGGATCCGCTGGTCTCGTCGATCGGCTTCAGCCGCAAGTTCTAAGACGGACAGTCAGCATCGTCGGCTCGCCGACGACGCGCGATGCAAGGCTCGGCCCCGCAAGGGCCGGGCCTTGTTTGCGTTAGCTCTTCAGGCTGGTTGCCGGCCGACGTCCGAGGCATGATGGACGCGCGATCCTCGGCGTCTCGCCGAAGGTCGATTGGGAGTGCTTCGCGCGTCATGTTCCACCGTCCTTTGCAGCGCAAGGCGTTCGGGGTGTTCCTGCCGGTCGCCAACGGCGGCTGGATCATTTCCAAGACCGCGCCGACTTTGGACGGCCTCTATGCCCAGAACCGCGCCGCGGCCGTGAAGGCCGACGAGGTCGGCATGGACTTCGTCATGTCGATGGCCAAGTTCCGTGGCTTCGGCGGGGAGACCGACCACTGGGGCACGGCGCTGGAGTCGGTCACCATGATGGCCGGCATCGCCGAGGCCACCCGCAACGTGAAGATCTGGGCGACCCTCCATCCGCTGCTGCAGAACCCGGCCGTGGCGGCCAAGATGATCGCCACGCTGGATCACATCAGCGGCGGGCGCGCGGGCCTCAACATCGTCGCGGGCGCCTATAAGGGCGAGTTCGACCAGATGGGCGCGTGGGACGACTCCCTGACCCACGACGACCGCTACGCCCTGACCGAGGAATGGACGACGATCGTCAAGCGGCTGTGGTCCGAGGACAGCGTCGACTTCCAGGGCAAGTACTTCACGATGAAGGATTGCCAGTCCAAGCCCAAGCCGCTTTCCAAGCCGCGCCCGGATCTGGTCTGCGCCGGCATGAGCGATCGGGGCTTCCAGTTCTCGGTGCGCGAGGCCGACATCTGCTTCATCGGCGGCCGCACGCCCGACGAACGCCGCGACGCCTCGCTGCGCGCCAAGAAGGCCGCCGAGGGGATGGGCAAGACCATCAAGACCTTCGCCATGTGCACGGTGGTCCACGGCGATACGGACGCCGACGCCGAGGCCAGGGTCGAGCACTACAAGAGCGGCGCCGACATGGGCGCGATCCTGGCCATGCTGGAAAGCTGGGGCGTGCCGGCCGAGAAGCTGTCGAGCGTCGCGGCGGCCCAAGGCGCGTTCATGACCCAGACCGTGGTCGGCTCGCCCAAGACCTGCGCCGCCCAGATCGAGGAGTTCCTGCGCTACTGCGAGCTGGACGGCCTGATGATGATCTTCCCCGACTATCAGGAAGGGCTGACGATGTTCGGCGCGGAGATCCTGCCGGGCCTGAGGGCGGTGTTCCAGTGACGGACGATCTGAAGGCCTGGATCGCCCCGTCGCGCACGGCGGTTCTGGTTATCGACATGCAGGTCGACTTCGCGTCGCCAGAGGGCGCGCTCGCGACCTACTTCGACATGGGCGTCGTCCAGCCGGCGGTCACGGCCGCCGGGCGACTGGTCGAGGCCGCGCGGGCGGCGGGGGCGCCCGTGATCTTCGTCGGCCTGTTCACGACGCCGCAAACGGATTCGGCCGCCTGGCTTGAGCGTATCCGGCGACAAGGCGGCGACCCGGACAGCGAGGCGGCGATCTGCCGTATCGGATCGGCCGGCTCCGATTTCTATGGGCCCAGGCCGGCGCCGGAAGAACTGGTGGTCAAGAAGGTTCGCTACAGCGGCTTCCTGGGCACGGACCTCGATGCCCGGCTGAGAGCGCTGGGCGTCGACACCCTGGTGGTGGCCGGATTGACCACCGAATGCTGCGTCGACAGCACCGTGCGCGACGCCTTCGATCTGGACTATCACGTCTTCGTCGCCGTTGACGCCTGCGCGGCTTATGAGCCGGATCTTCACATCGCCACGCTGAAGATCATGGCGCTCAACAGCGCCATCCTGACCGATACGGCGCGGGTCGCCGAGGCCTGGACCGGCTAGCCGTCGTCTTCAGGAAAAAGGCCGGCCCCTTCGAGAGCCGGCCTCACAGATCGTTACTTCGCGACGCTGACCTTGAAGACCATCACGTTGCGATAGGTCTGGCCAGGATCCAGGCGCACCGACGCGAACTGCGGCTTGTTCGGCGCGTCGGGGAAGTGCTGCGGCTCCAGCGCGATGCCGTCACCCTGGCGGTAGAGCTTGCCGCTCTTGCCGACCCAGGAAGCGTCCAGGAAGTTGCCAGCGTAGAACTGGATGCCCGGTTGATCGGACAGGATTTCCAGCACCCGGCCGCTCTTGGGGTCGGCCAGTCGCGCCGCCAGGCGCGGGGCGCCGCCGGACTTGCCGGTCAGCACGAAGTTGTGGTCGTAACCCTTGCCGGCAACGATTTGCGGGTCGCGGGCGTCGCGGATGCGCTTGCCCACAGCCGTGGGCGTGCGGAAGTCGAAGGCCGTGCCCGCCACCGGCGTGATCGCCCCCGTCGGGATCAGCTCGTTGTCGACCGGGGTGTAGCCGTTGGCCGGAAGGGTCAGCACGTTGCCCATGGCGCCTTCGGGCGCGCCTTCGCCAGCGACGTTGAACAGGGCGTGGTTGGTCATGTTGACGATCGTCGGCTTGTCGGTCGTCGCGCCGTAGGTGATCGTCAGGCGGTTCTGCTCGTCGAGCGCGTAGGTCGCCGTGGCGTTCACGGTCCCCGGATAGCCCTGGTCGCCGTCGGGGCTGACATAGCCGAGCGTGACGGATGCGGTCGGACCGGATTTGGTCGACAGCACCTTCCAGACCACCTTGTCGAAGCCCTTCACGCCGCCGTGCAGGGCCGCGACGCCGTTGTTGTTCAGCGCCAGCTGATAGGCCTTGCC